>AMGN01000010.1 GCA_000309865.1 Methanobacterium sp. Maddingley MBC34
GTGCATAACTTACAGTTCATGCACATTTTATCCATCACAAAGGCGAATCCATCCTTAATGGTTTTTTTACGCATGGTAGTAGTGGGTATTGCATTAACAGGACAGTGAATAGCACATTTTTCACACAACACACATTTTTCAGTGTCCACTTCAATGCTTCCTCTTTTAAGGGTGATGGCATCCTTAGGACATAGTTCTGCACATATTCCACAAGATATACAGTCTTCGGTGACTGATCCATCCCAAGTTACATGCTGGAAGCTGCGTGCTTCATTAACATCACAGGCTTTAACACAGCGGCCACATGAAACACAGAATCCTTTAATCTTCCTTTCAGTGTCTTCTGAGAGTCTGAGTGTGCCTACTGGACAGGCATCAATACAGGCAGTGGTTTCACAGCCCTCACAGAGTGTAGGATCATAGCGCAGGTGCCCGTTTATCATTTTAAGTGCTCCACCTTCACATGCATCTGCACATAAGCCACAGTTAAGGCAGGATATGATTTTTCCTTCCAGTTTTTCGTCTTCTTCCAGTTTTCTGATTTTCACCTGGAAGTCATCCACGTATATTGCCTGATTGGGGCATTCTTTCATGCACTTGAGACAAACTGTACATTTTTCAGGATCGATGGTGCAGTTTTCAATGGCACCTACCGGGCAAACATCCTCACAAACCCTGCACTCGGTGCATTTGCCCTGAGGTTCTACATCCACCATTATGGCCTCGGTGGGACAGTAATATTCACAGCGCCGGCAGAGGGTGCATTTTTCAGTGTCTGTAACCAGGCTGGTTCTTTCAGCTACCTCTTCCTCCTTCCTGGAGCGTGTGGGAGGTTGAACTGTGAGATTTAATGATTCCAGGAATTTGAGTTGCCTGTCTTCAATAACATCATAGGCATCTATTCTTGCCTTTTCAGGGCAGGCTGGGACGCATATACCACATCGGGAACAGATCCCCTTGACCACTCCATCTTCTATGTGGATGCTGTTAACTGGACATGTTAGTTCGCATACACCACAGGCATTGCATTTAGCCCGGTCTACCACGTATCCGCCGTATTTGTTGCGGAAGATTGCATGGTTGGGACAGGCTTCCATGCAGGCACCGCAGGTTATGCAGCTGAAGGCTTTACCATCAATGAGGCGGATTGCCCCTGTGGGACATTCCTGGATGCATTCTCCAATGCCTTTGCATTTATTGGTTGTTAGAAACATAATTTACCTTCCAAGTTGATTTTTTGTTTCTCTGGTGAGTATTATAATGTAACTCGTTGATCTGCAATCCGGTTCCCAGATTTTCATATCAACGTTTTAACGTTTTTCTAAATATGATATAGGTTAATTCTTTTTTTAAATGATCCTAAGTCAATCTTTGATTATTAGCCAATCATCGATTAACAGGTTAATCCTCCAATTTTTCAGGTGTCCTATTTCTTCCAAGTATCAGTTTACCCATTATAATTCCCACTGCCGCGGCCACAAAACCACTGGCCAGTTTTACATCCTGATAATAGGGGAATGGACCCAGGAAGTAGGCAACCAGGACTGCGATGATCAGGAAGATCAGGTAAACTGTGGAGTCAAATTTGAGTTTACTTTCCGGGTTCTCTTTAATTCGGCTGCCCAGGATGAATCCCAGCAGGAACCCCAGTACCATTGGTCCAATGTAGAATGTCATTTATTCAATCTCCCATCCAGCTTCGTCAGTTTCTTCTTCTGAATCATCTTTGTATTCGTTGAATCCCATGAATGCTATTACCACCGCAGCTAATCCCACCATAACCTTCAATCCCACCACGAAGTTGAGGTAGGGTATTATTCCTGCATGTGTGGGGTCAGGGTAGTCAAACAGGTTTTTTATGAAGACCGGGACTATACCATAAAGGTCAACTCCCAGGTTGTAGAGGTAGAAACCTGAAAATGCTAGTCCGGCAATTCCTAAAAATACGTAGGCCAGTGCCCCGATACTTTCTATTCCCGAAAGGAAATCATGAGATAGGTGGAATGGACTTTCTTTAAGCCCGTATACAACTAAACAGAATATGAATCCTGCGGCTATCATGGCACCGCCCTGAAATCCTCCTCCAGGGGTGATGTGGCCTCCCAGAATGGTGAGTACGCCCCAGCACATGATTATAAGGGATGCAGGTAATACGAATATTTTGAGTATGGTGCTCATTTTATTTACCTCCCAGGCGGGCTCTGCCCCTTCCAAAGACCAGTAACACTGTAATAACCGCAGTTACCAAGATAAGGGCTTCACCCAGAGTGTCATAACCTCTCCAGTCAAATACCACTACTGTAACCATGTTAGGGGCGATGTTGGTCCCAACATAATTATATAGGTAACTGATACCAGGATATATCATTCCTTTGAACTGGTATGTGGATTGGAGTAGGGCTATGGCAAATATTGTCAGGGAAAATCCCATTATAATATTTCTTATTCCATTAGACATTTAAATTCCCCCAGTAGAATAGGGTAATTACTATTGTCAGCGCAATTATAACGTAAAACGTCATAGATGCTAATGAATCGTTTTGTTCGCTTCGTAGGCGATTCATAAGAGGCATAGATGTTAAAAAGACCCCCAGAACTACCAGTACCGCCACGATCATTAAAACCTTGTTAACCAGCCGGAGCATGATGAGTGCCACCAATACAGAGGATATTAGGGTTATCTCTGCAGTGAGCATTGATGATGTGGATATGTTGGTTACCGGACCATCATCGACTCCCTGGATGTCTTTTATCTTTTTAACTATCATATCGTAGAGGTTCATACTACACCTCCTGCCAGGCTGGTTGCCAGTGGCTGCAGGTAGCTGGTTACATATTGTGGGAAGAGACCAAATATGATACAAACTACCAGTAATACCACCATAGAGATTATGGTGGCTTTTGGTATCTTCTCATTCTTTATCTCCAGATCTGCAGGTTTCGGACGCAAGTAAACTGCGTGGAATGCTTTCATGAAGGTCATGAAGGTCACGATACTCAGGAGTATCATTATAACCCCCAGTTCAGGAAGGCCTGCATTGATGGATGCTTGAATTAGCATGAGTTTGCTCTGGAAAGCGTTAAGTGGAGGCACACCTGCCATTGCAAATCCGCCCAGTAACACCAGAAGAGCTACCAGTGGGTTTCTAACCATCATCCCCCCCAGCTTGCGAGTGTTGGCAGTTTCAGTCTGGTATAACACCACCCCAAAGCCAATGAACAGCAGGGCAGTTATTACTACTTCATTTACTGCCTGGAACAGTCCCGCAGTTATTCCATAGGCTGTACCCAGTCCCAGTCCTATTCCTATGTATCCCAATTCTCCCACTGCCAGAAATCCGATCATACGTTTGAGATCTGTCTGGACAATGGCCATGGTGATACCCAGGATCATGGCCAGTAAGGAAACTCCCAGAATAACCCACTGTGAAAATGGCAGATAGGAGAATATTCTGAGGATGATGATTCCCAGTGCAATGAAAGTAAACACTGAAAAAGCCTGGATCATTGCTGATCCACTGGGCAGTGCTTTGCTGTAAATTGCAGATTTGATGGTGTGGAATGGGGGTAATCCTGATCCATAAAGCCATCCAAATACTATCAATCCACAGGCCATTAAAAGTACGGGATTTTGTGGGTCAACCATCCCAGTTTTAATTGAATAAACTATATCCGTAATGTTAACATTTCCGGTAACTCCCAACAGAAGTGCTACACCCAATAAGAGTAGAGGAGCTGCCACACCTCCCAGTATCATGTACTTAAGGGCAGTTTCATAGTTGCCTTTTATATTGGATACCAGAACTATTCCCACTGTTGCCAGGGCCATTATCTCAAAAAAGACGTAAAGGTTGAATATGTCATCAGTTAAGAGTATGGCAGCCACTGCTGCAATTCCCATGAACAGCATGTAGGCATAGACCCCGGATGGTCGGCGGGTTTCATAAAGGGATGTGAAAAGGACCAGAAGTCCCACCAGACCCAGGACAAATAGGAATAACTGCTGTGCACTCTGGAAAGAGTAAGTAATAGCAGGGTGGAATGTGGCTAGGGCAGTTCCGGTTATAAGTGGTGGTAGATTGGTGGCTAGAGTTGGATTCTGCACCAGAGGTTCATAGCCTCCGAAAAAATGCAAGCCATAATTGGCAAGTAAAGGTAATGCAGGTAAAGCTAAAGCTAAAATGATGGTTACTGCCTTAACTGTTCTATCCTTTTTATGGAGCAGGTTTAAAAACAGTGCACATAGTATGGGAACTATAACCATCAGAGGGATTAAGAGGTTCAAAGTATCCCCCCTGTACCATTGTAATCCATATTATCTGTTTTGTTGGAAGCATAAAATGACATTTGATTACTCTCCCAGAATTTTGGATGCGCTTAAAGATCCGCGCTTTTTGTAGAGAACTATTATAATTCCCAGCATCACTGCCATTGTACTGGCACCGATAACAATACTGGTTAATACCAGGGCAAATGGAAGTGGATATGCTGCGTTTTGCGCGAACCAGTCTGCTGCCATGCCTGGCAAGTATATGTAGACTATTCCTCCGGGTTTGTAACCCAGGGCAATTAGGAACAGGTTGGTTCCGTCTCCTATGAAAGCCAGTCCTATAACCTTTTTGATGAGGTTGTCCAGGAATGCTACGGCAACGATTCCAATTATAATCAGGGCTACTGCGGTGAATAATGATGCGAGTTGTACGTCCATGATCATATCTATTCCTCCATCCTGCGGGTTTTGTAGACTGCCAGTGCAAAGAACACTGGAATGATAGCTGATCCTACAATGGCTTGAGTAAGGGCCACATCTGGAGCCAGAAGGTACTGGTAGAGGAAAGCTATGGCCGCACCGGGAATTCCAGTTAGAATTGCTGCTTTTAGGAGATCCCTCTGCATGAGAACCAGGATTGATCCTAAAATCGTTATAATCATCAGCACGTATTCTATCATTGTTTATCCTCCCCATAGTAGAATCCATTGGCTATGGCGTGAGATGCGAATGGAGCCAGTATGAAGTAAGCAGCAGCCAGTAGTGGTTCTCCTAGAACCAGGAGCGCCAGTATACAGGCCATGTCCGCCACTCCCAAAATATGGATTCTGGCGTATAATACCCTTTCAAGGTCATCTTTAAATCTTAAAATTCCAAAGGCTGCTAAAAGAACAAAAACTGCTGATGCCAGGATTAAAACTGCTTTAATAATGGTGAATATATCATCCATTACTATACCCCCTCAAAACCCGGGCAAAGGCAATGGTTCCCACTGGCCCCAAAAGCACCAGTGCAGTGGCTATATCTGCAGAAAAAGCAATTCCATAAAGGTTTTTTACCAGGATGAGAATAACAGCTACAGCAATGCTCAATCCTGATATTCCAACCAGTCCCATCCCTATAGTTTTTCGGGTGGCGATACGTACAGACGCCAGGGCGTAGATGGCCAGAGCAGCCATTAAAACATATTCAGATAAGGTTAAAATATTCATACTCATTCTAACATCCTCATTCTAACATGCCTTTAATATACGGTTCAAAAGGAATAACTTCCTTATTTTTTCGGGGGACAATTGTGGCCACCTTTATCACCTGATTCTCCGAGTCAAGGTCAATGGATAGTGTACCAGGAGTAAGGGTGATGCTGTTGGCAAGGATGGTCTGGGAAACTGGTCTTTTAAGAACGGTGGGGATTTCCACTATAACCGGATCCACCTTACCATCTAAAGTTCGAATTGCAACATCGATGGTGGCTTTGATTATCTCCCATATCAATACAATGAAATAGGCGATTCCGTAGAATATTCTTGTTATAAACATGGTAAATTAGCCCCTTAATCTTTATTAATGAATTATAAACAGTTAACACAGTTAAAGGATAAACGCCACGTTAGCTGTTATCACATTTATTATTGATTCATCGTGACCATTGATATATGACCATGACAAATTACAATTCATCATTATAAAACATGATATATAAAGATAACTAAATTTATTCTTCAACCCCAAAATCAGGCCCAATATTCAATTGAAATATATTAATAATTAATATTTTTATTGAAGAATATAAACCCCTGAAAATCATGCACACCCCTTAATCTGAATGAAAATTTCTCATTCTAATGATTATTATTTTTTTATTCAGAATTAAATCAATTCAATGATTCCCATTGGATTGAATGTGGTTAACTGAGGGAATGTAGTTAAAAAATAATTTAAAGACAGGTAGTTTTCTCCAGGATAGATATAAAGAACTGCAACACTGGCCAACCAGAGAACAATGATGAATAATCCTGCCATTTTACCATAACGGTGTTTGGATAGGGGATCGAAAAGTTTCACCCCTCTACCGCTGAAGAGATCCAGGATCAGATGACTCAAAGAACCTACAAATAAGGCTGTTGCCACGTAAATGAAGTTAAAACTGGTTAAAGGTGTTAAAAATATCCCAACTGTCACCAGTAATGCATATAAAATAAGCAATCCCCTGTTTAAAACTATAATTCCCAAAATCAGCGAGGTTAAAAGGAAAGAAACCCTGAGATCTGGTGTTAAAATCATTAAGATGTTCTGAAAGCTGATTACAAATAGGGCCAGGCAGGCTGCAGCCAGACCAGTTCCAGGAATAGAATGTACAAAGCCCCTGTGTTGCGCAACAAAGAAGAATAATGCTATGCTTATTAGTAATATTCCGGTGAAAGGAGTAATTTGGAACAATGGTAGAGTTAATGCCAGTATGCCTCCAGCAAGAGCCATTATAACCAGATTTCTATAACGGAAACTGGTGTCTAGATCCACCACCGAAGCCCCTATAACAGCCAGAGACAAGTAGTAAACATCTGGAAAGAATGGGAATATCATTATAAGTGAGAATAATATGTGTTTTTTATAAGAAGACATTTTATATCAGTTTTATCATTTTTTAAAAGAATAATTGCATAGTATACTCACTATTACAGTATATCCAGTATTGCAGTATAAAAGTGACGTGTGAATTGAAGTGACTATGAATTAGAAAGGTATGTTGAACTATTAATAATGTTGAACTATTAATAAGTACTTCTTAAGTTAATTACTTCTTAATTTGAAGTAAGGGAAGAAATTATATCATGTTGAAACAATCATATCATGTTGAAATAGTTCAGGAAACACTTCATCTGCATTAAAGACCTTTCAACACTTCCAGAATCCACTTTCCCATTTCTGGAGACCACTTCACAGGTCACTGCAGGTATCCCACTGAGATTCAACTCATCTTCCAGAGCACCACCGTACAGGGTCCCGGCTTGTTCCTGGGAAATAACCTTAGAAGATGTCTGACTGGTTATATGACTGGCTATCTTAAAACTCTCATAACAGGGTTTTTTAGAGCAAAAAACACTTTCTATTCCAGGATTACTCTGGGGCTGGGTGGAGTGAAAGTCAGCTGCTGCCTGGATTTTAAGTTTTTGGGCGGTTTTTAAAATGGTGTTGGAAATGTATCCTTCCTTAAAGGTCTTCCGATTCATGTCCCAACCCTTGAATCTTCTTGAATTTTTCATGGTGGCATAAGGAATAGCAATGGGGATGGTGTAAACTGTTCCCTTGATTTTTTTATCCTCCAGGTAATTCAAGAGTTTGAAAAAAGCCACCTGAGGGGGGAGTTCGTTTCCGTGAATTCCAGCACATAAAAGAATGGTAGGAGATCCTGATCCAAACTTTAAAAGTGGAGTTCCCTTTAAAGCAGCATCAATTAAAGGTTTTTTAATGCCATCTTGAGTTAATTCTTCCATTAACTCCGGATTAAGGGAAATGTCACCTCCCGTATCAGGGGCAATAGTTCTAATTTCACAGTCCATACCGCTCACCATGCAATAAAATGTTTCCAGTAAAATTGTTTAAACTATGGTTTCCCGTGCAATAATAAATATACAGTAGTCCATCCATTCCTAAGTCAGTATTTTCCATCGACATTATTATTTGAACTGAAATAGGAAATACACTCAAGATGCACATTCTAACTATAACTATGGATACATTCAATGCCTATGATGCCTGATGACCCACTGGATAGATATATATTGGGGTTTCATTGGAAGGTAACTTAAAAAGGTTTATCATCTGATCATCGTAGAATGAACCAATGGCCACTGCACCCAGACCACGAGAAACTGCTTCTAAATATATGTTCTCCCCAATATGACCCGCTTCAATATCCACGAATCTTGTGCTTAAATTTTCATCAGGATATTTATCCTTCATCTTCTGATAGTTTCCAGTGATCACCAGACTTATTGGTGCTTCATCAACCCATGTTTGTCCATGGGCTGCCTGTGACAAAGTATAGGTTTGATCACCTTCCACTATTTTTTCTAGAGTGTTATTATAGGGATTATAACGGTATATGCCCGCTCCAAGGCCCTGAACACCATTATCCCCTGCAACTAGATAAACTTCCATGGGGAAAACATGGCCCGCAGATGGCGCAGATCGGTAATTCCTTTCAGAGTCTGTTATTCCCTGGGCAGCCCACAAAAGCTGTGAAACATCTTGCAGAGTAAGGGAGGTTGCACTGAAATTTCTAACGGAACGTCTGTTTTGTATGGCCTGGTCCACAGACATTCCACTGGTAACCTCAGCCTGAGGAAGGTTATATGTTCCTAAAACTACCCTGGTCTGATTTTGCGTAACTGGCTTCATGAAAACTGCATAGGTTAAATAAAACACCAGGAAAGCGGAAAGTAATATAATTGCCAACAGAATATATTTACTCTTTTTTTGCATAAATCCACCAATTACTCGTGATTTTCATTAGTTCCTCTATAAAATCTAAATCTCCAGACTTTTGAAAAACTTTAATTATTCATAAATATATTAAACTATCTAGATAAATCTTAAACTATCTAGATAAACCATTTATTTAATGTAGATTTCTAGATTAAAATACATAAATCTTGATTTAATTTATAATTCAAATTCACGATTAACATGACCTACGACTTAATAACCATATCTATCATTCTCATAATTGCTTATCTGGGAAGTTACATTCTTTACCATAATGATTATATTAAAAAATCAACTCACATCCGTTTATGGAATATTCTCATTCTTATAACATTTCTGATATCTGCAGGTGCAGGTTTAGTGCTCCTGGGCCTTGTAGAATATGGGATTGCTCTCCCCATCAGCCAAGGACTCCTTTACTGGCATGTTCAGTTTGCCATAGCCATGTTCTGGATTGCCCTCTTCCACATCCACTCTTACTGGATGTCCTCATCTAGTGAGAAACCAGAAGAAAAATCCAGTAACAAACTTAATGCTGACAAATCCAATAGTGACAAAACCTTCAATATTGACAAAACCAGCAAAAAAGCTGATGAAAAGCATGAATCAGGATCATCAAGTACAAGCCCCCAAAATGAAGAGTCCAAGAAAAACCAGGGAAGGGAACTAGAATGAAAAAGTTGTACGTAGTTCTATTAATTGTCCTCCTCACACCCATAGCAGTTTATGCCTGGAATGACTGCCCCTACGGTTTATTAAATGATCCTTTCCCGGGTCAGTGCCCCAGATACACGGACACCAACCAGAATAATATATGTGACCATTCGGAATCACCCAGTTCAACAACTCTTAACAACAATTCAACAAACCAACAGACTAGTGTAAATGATAGTAATGGCACCGTTTCTGATGTTCAGGAGGCCAGTTCAGTTCCTGCTGAAAGTTATAACCTGATACCATTGGCCACCACCACCCTTATCCTTTATCTGGTTAGTTATCTACTGTATCTAGAAGATCGTCTGAAGCGGAATATGTTCTATAATATATGGAAATACGTGCTCATAGCCAGCTTTATTTTAACGGGAGTAACTGGACTCATCCTGGTAATATTCGTCAACTATGGCATCCAGACTTCCTGGAACCTGACCATTGATTTCTGGCATGCCGAATTTGCAATTGTAATGGCAGTCAGCACATTATTACACTTCCACCTCTACTGGAAACAGGTGAAAAAGATTTTTAGGGTGTAAAAAACCTTAAAATAAACATCAAACATCGTCTTTTTTAGTTTTACAACCAATTCCCATTCATAAAATTCAAAAATATTCAAATCATGGCCCCTGAAAATATAGTATAATAAAGTTTTTTATAGGCTTACCATCATACCTTTATCAATATTTATTCTGCTAACAATTTCAACAAACAAATACAATTGATAAACAAATACACTTGATTAGTACAAGGAGATTTTGAAAATGGAAAAAGTGGTTCTGGCGTTCAGCGGTGGGCTGGACACCTCAGTATGCATAAAATTACTGGAAGAAGAATATGACCAGAAAGTTATAACTGCCTGTGTGGATGTTGGGCAGCCTGAAGAGGAAATCACGCGCCCTGCTAAACTGGCAGGTGAGATGGGCCTTGAACATTACACCATCGATGCTAAAGATGAATTTGCACGTGAATTCATATTTAAAGCCATTAAAGCCAATGCAGTTTACGAAGGTTACCCCCTGAGCACTGCTCTGGCACGGCCCCTAATTGCCATGAAGATTGTAGAACTGGCTGAAAAGGTTGGTGCAAATGCCATTGCCCATGGATGCACTGGTAAAGGGAATGATCAGTTCCGATTCGAGTCCATAATCCGATCTTACTCAGATTGCAATGTTATCGCTCCCATACGGGATCTGAACCTCACCCGGACTGAAGAAGTAAAGTATGCCCAGTCCCATGGAATACCCCTCCCTTCAGATAAACTTTACAGCATCGATGAGAACCTGTGGGGCCGTTCCATAGAAGGAGACATCCTGGAGGACCCCATGGTGGAAACCCCGGAAGAAGCCTTTAACTGGACCAGATCCACTGAGAATGCCCCGGATGAGGCAGAGATAATTGAGATATCCTTTGAGGAAGGTGTTCCCATTGAAATCAACGGAGAACTCATGGGGCCCCTGGATATAATTCAAAGGGCCAATGAAATTGCAGGTATCCACGGAATTGGAAGAGTGGATATCATGGAAGACAGGATCATAGGTTTAAAATCAAGGGAAAACTACGAAACCCCTGGTGCTGTTCTGTTAATCGCTGCTCACCGTGCCCTGGACCAGTTGGTTTTAACCAGAGAGGAATTAAAATTCTCTGAAATTGCATCGCAAACCTACTCCGAACTGGTATACAACGGATTATGGCATGAACCATTAAGAGAAGATCTTGATCAGCTTATTGACAGCATGCAGGGACGTGTATCCGGTACTGTCCGGTTAAAACTGCACAAGGGCAGTATACGCGTCTTAGGAAGAGAATCACCCTTCAGCCTGTACCAGGAGGAAGCTGTTTCCTTTGAAGATAAAGAGATGGACCAACGGGAAATGGCAGGTATGGTTAAAAATTACGGGATTCAAGCGGCCTGTTATCAGGATATCTGCCGTAGAAAATGATTAAAAAACAAATTTGATATAAAAAAATAAATTTGGGGATAAAATTAAGGATAAAAATATATTTGTGGATGATCTAGAGAGGAACCCATCATGGAACTCCTGATGATGGTGATCATTGGAATAATCCTGCTAGTTGTGGGAATATTCTTCGCCAGCATCCTGTTAAAACTGGGAAAGATTGCCCTGAGCATCCTTTTGCACATGATAATAGGGTGGATACTCCTCTTCATCTGGAACATCCTCCCATTTTTCAAAATTCCCATAAATATACTTACCATGCTTGTGGCTGGTTTTGGTGGTATAATCGGAGTGGCTGCACTTATTTTAGCCAAAGCACTTGGTTTATACTAAATTTAATTTGCAACAGGAACTTGTTTTATTTTTAACTCCAAATAAAGCCCATAACAATTATTATTTAATAATTTTTAATTTATTTGTCTTAATAATATTTAAGCTACCTAATTTCTTAGATTAAGTTGATGAAACCTCCTCTCTTTAATAAATAGTTTTATAATTACAGTAAAAGCAAAGTATTATCAATTGATAAACCATAGTTTTATAGTAACTGTAGTTTAGTTGATAACCATTATTTAGAGGTTGAAACCATGGCCATTCAAGATCGGAGGGAAAGGGAAAAGGAACAGAGGAGAAAAGATATTTTCAAGGCCGCTGAAAAATTATTTTTATCCAGAGGCTATGATGATGTTTCCATGAATGATATTGCCAGTGCAGTTGAGCTGAGCAAAGCCACTCTCTACCTCTACTTTGATAACAAGGAAGAACTTTTTTTTGCCATAGTTCGGCGTGGTAATTTGATCCTGAATTCAATGATCAAAAAAGCAGTTGAAAATGCACAGACCGGAATTGATAAAGTTTCAGCATTCAGAATGGCTTACCATGAATTTAACAGGGATTATTCAGATTATATCCGCATTTATAATTATTTCCAGTCTGGAAGGTTTGACATAGCTGACCACTATGACATAGCTGATATTAAGGAGGCTATTAACTTTAAGCCAGGAGGAACATCTGGAAGTATGTACCACCTGGATGATTTTTCCATGAAAAATGCCAGTGAATATCTGAAGGATATCCTCAAAATGCGTAGTGAACGGTTTTCCATCATGTGCAACTCTGTGCAAACCGGGATAAATGATGGGACCATCCGGCCAGATGTGGACCCAGCAGAAGCAGCGATTTTATTATCATCTATCTCAAAAAGCATGCCCGATATTCCTCAGGACCATGAAAAAATATTGGAAAACAAGGGAATCAACCACGAAAAATTTATTCTGGACGTTGAAGAGATGATTCGCCATATGATAAAAAACAAAGATAAATGAGTTCAGGATGTAAAGTTCAGGATTTAAAATATTTTATCTCGAATATTTACTCCCCAATAATATAATACTCCCTACTTTTTTATTACAGTCTATTTTTCCAATACACCATTAGATCCTCTAACGTTGTCTATTTCTAAAATCCACTAAAACTATTTTAATTCCCTTGATAATTCCCTTGATTAATCTTTAATTATATTAAATAAATATAAAAATGCATAATTGCCATAATTAATTATAAAACTCTTTATTTTAGTTATTAAAGCTTTTTTAACAATATTATTCTCAAACTACTAAGTTTTAAATTGTAAATTACAATTTTAACCTTTAATTTAAATTTTAAAACTTCAATTTTAAAAGGCAACATTTATATACTACAAAATACTGGTTATTTACTAACCCTTAGTCATTAAATGACCATTAATAATTTAAAGTCATTAAATTTACTCAAATAAACCTTAGGTCATCAAAAATAAAATGGCGATAATTCCGGTTTAAATGGATTTTAATGACAATTTAGATTAAAAAACTAAGAGGTGGGTTTAATGGGAGAATCTATTAAAAATGAATCTGAACTACAGGAAAACATTTACAAAAATAAGAATGCCATCTTAATCACGGTTTTGATAGGCATATTAATGTCGGTGCTGGATGGATACATGGTAACCATAGCACTGCCAACCATCACCACACACTTTAATATTAGCTTATCATCTTCACAATGGATCATAACCGGTTATCTGGCAGTAATGACCGGTCTGTTTATTTTCTTTGGAAAAATTTCTGAATATACTGGAAAAACAAAACTATTCATAGTCGGATGGATTTTATTCACCTTAAGCTCATTAGCATGCGGTTTTGCCGCCAGTATTAACACACTTATAATTTTCCGCATAACTCAGGCCATTGGTGCTTCAATGGTTGCCGGAGTATCCGGAGCCATCATATTCCACTCATTTCCACCAAATGAAATAGGAAAGGCAATGGGCTATTTTGGAGCTGTAGTAGCCATTGGATCTTTAATAGGTCCAGGACTTGGAGGTTACATAACCAACACCATCGGATGGCAATATATATTCTTCATTAACGTTCCCATAGGTATTTTTTTACTGGTTTGTGCCTTGAAATATCTGAAAATTCCTGAAACCACCACACCTCACCTTCACCTGGACTGGATAGGCTCGATTTCCCTGGTTATCCTGGTGGCTGCCCTATTGTTATTCTGCGGTGAACTTGCCAAAAACGTGGCCATCAGCACTCCATTAATTGCATACGGAGTTACATTCATTTTAGCACTTATCACATTCTGCTGGCAGGAATCCCGGAGTGAAAATCCACTGCTGGAGATAAGTATATTCCACAATAAAATGTTCACAATGCCAGTACTGAGTGTGTTCATCTTCTCAGTAGCCTTAAACATGGCCATTGTAATCGGGCCTTTCTACCTTCAGGGAGTTATGAATTACAGTCCGTCACAGGTTGGATTATTATTCATGCTGGTTCCCCTGGCAATGATGTTCGCATCTCCATTAGGTGGAAGAATGTATGATAAGTACCATTCTAAATACGCATCAGGACTCAGCATGTTAATATCAGCAATTTCCTTCATTTTACTGGGCTACGGATACTTGATAGGAAATATAGGCATTATAATCGGGTCTTTATTCCTGTGGGGGATTGGACAGGGCCTATTCACCAGCCCTAACACTACAGAAACCATGATTTCACTCCCCAGGGAAAAAACAGCCATTGCATCCAGTGTTTCAACCACTGCCAAAAGTCTGGGAGGAGCATTGGGGGTTTCTTTTGCCAGCATTCTCACCTTAGTTGGGATGAATATCACAGGATACACCGGAAATATGTTACTAGCAGGATCACAACTACTTTCTAACTCCATAAGCACCATTATGTTCATAGCTGGAGGGCTATGTATCATAGCCACAATAACATCTATTTTAAGGAATGTTAGAGGGGTTTAAATGAAATCAATTGAGTTTAAGAACAGTATTGACTCCAAAAGGAAAGTTTTGATGAGTTTATACTGGGTGAATAAAAAAGTTGCAGTGATGGAAGGATGTGCACCATTTTACATTGAAAAGATCATCACAGAAAGCACCGTATATTTGTCCACTAATGATTCATCCATTAAACTGTCACAAGTTCTTTTAAAAGATATTTTAAAGAATATTGAAGCAGATAAAAAAGTTAAATTCAAAATTAATATGGGTGAAGAATGTATTGACACATTCATTCATAAAAATGTATTTTCAGTATCTACAACCAAGAATAAAGATTTAGAAAGAGATATAGCAGGAAAATTAAGGTTAGAATCTGAGAAAAAGTACCAGAGTGTGTGTTCAAAGTTTAAAACCAGGGTAGGAATTAGTTAAATCAATGGTTGAGATTTAAAAGACCCTCACTGGTTTTTTAAGACCCATCCACTCAAATGAACCACATTTGAGAACCAAACTTATGAAAAATATGCGAGGTGTAAAAAATGGACATTGAAATATTCCCACATCGGCTTTTAAGCGCCGATACCACTGCAAAACTTTTAAATGATCTTGGAAAAATTGAAGGTATTGAAAGAATAGTTATACAGGGTCAGAGACTTCCACCAGAAGAAATAGGACACCCAGATCGTAAAACTATAACTATTAAAGGTGAAAAAATAGATTTACAGGTTAAAACAGGTAGAGTTCTAGTGGAAATTAGCTCTGAAGAAACCATAGATGAAATACGGACTTTATGTGGTTATCATCTTCCTTTTGGATTTAACTTACATACCGGAACCTACATTCGTAAAAAGAAAACCGTAAGTGATGGATTGAAATATGGGGAATCATTAGAAGAAATTCCAGATGAAATGGTGGGTTTAACTGATCAGAATGCTCAGCTTGCTGAGAGAGCCACAATAATCAAAAAAAAATGAAGATTTAATCCAAAAAAAGGTTTAAATAGCTAATTTTTGAAAGAGGTGTTTAATTTGCCTGCAAACGTGGAAAGAGGACCAAGTAATACAGCTGAAGAAGTTGCACTAATCAGGATTGTGGAATCCAAAAAGCCAGAAAGTGAACGAATTTGTTATGATCCACTGGCCATCCGTTTCATCGGCCCGGAAACTTTGAAACTACTCCAGAACCCTGAAAAGGCTCAGGAAATGAAAAAAGAGAAAGACGTTGTTTTTAGGGGAGTTGCCAATTCAATTGCCGCAAGAGTAAGATATTTTGATGATTTTGTAGCGGAATCCTTGAATGATGGTTTCAAACAGCTGGTTATACTTGGTGCAGGATACGATACCCGTGCCTATCGGATGGAAGGTATCGAAAAGGTGAAGGTGTTTGAAGTGGACCACCCCAACACACAGCCAGTGAAGATTATGAAAATTAAAGAGATCTTTGGATCCCTCCCTGATAATGTTGAATATGCATCAGTTGATCTTGAAAATGAATCACTGGGTCAAAATCTGCTGGATAAAGGATATGACCTTTCAAAAAAGACTCTGTTTCTTATGGAAGGACTTACCATGTATATTTCCCCAGAAACCGTTGATGATATCCTATCTTTTATTGTAACAAATTCTAAGAGTGGAAGTACAGTTGTATTTGATTACGCTTCTAGAATTGCCAATTTAAATGAACATAAAGACCAAAAAACCGTGAAAAATCTGGCTAAATTCATGGATAAATCAAAAGAATCCATGAAATTCAGTTTGGAAGAAGGAAAGATTGAAAAATTCCTTTCAAAACGAGGTTTCTCTGATATTAAAAACATGACCAGTGAAGATTATAAAAAAGCATATTTCCATGGAAAAAACAAGGACAGGGAAGTTTTCAGTTTGATGTCATTTGTAAGTGCTGTTGTTGAATGATTTACTCAAAATTAGGAGCTTTTCAAATTAGGGATTTTATTATTAGAAAAAATGAGGTGGTACTTTTGAAAAAAGATAGAATAAATGGGGAAAAAGATACAACAGAAACTAAAAAACCCATAGCATTCACCAGTGGGAATATAGTGACTATGGATCCTGAAATAGATAATCCTGAAGTGCTGATCATCCAAAATAATCGTATTGTGGACGTAGGTGATAAGGAAATACTGAAATCATATGATGAATTCGAGTTAATAGACCTCAACGGCCAGACATTAATGCCGGCATTCATCGATGCCCATAACCACCTATCATTCGGATGTCTCCTGCAGAAAGGGGCTAATTTAAGAGGTATACTTAAAAAGGAGGATGTACTTCAAAAGATTAAAAATTATGTTCTGGATCATCCTGGAAACGGATGGGTAATTGCTTATCCCTGGATGGATGTGCACCAAGGAGGTAGTGAATTCACACAAGAAGACTTGGACGACCTCAATTTTGATAGGCCCATACTTTTAATACACCACAGTTTCCATAAGAGTGTGGCAAATTCCATGGCCCTTAAATTGGCTGATATTCGTATTGCAACGGAAGATCCAAGTTGTGGAATGATAGTTCGCGACGAGAAACGAAATCCAACGGGATTGCTAATTGAATGTGCCCAAATTCCACTATTTGAATTAGCAATGGAATCAAACCAGGAAACTAACCCAACAGAATATGCTAATCTTATAGAAAAACATGCAAGGGAACTTTTACCATTCGGAATTACTGCAGTACAGGATCCAGGAGTTACTCCCCGTGCAGAGGCCGCTTACCGAATTCTGACTAATGAAGGCAGATTACCGGTTTCAGTGCTCATGATGCCCCATGGTGAGGCTATGCTGGATAACCAGGGAATCAGTTGTCTTGATGGGCCGGTTACCGGGACTGGTGATGAATGGTTGCGTGTAGGTCCAGTGAAACTATTTGCGGATGGAGGAGTAGCGGGTTCCATGGCATTTTCTGGTGAAATTAATGGAGAACAGTATCAATTTGGTAAAGAAAGGGACGACTTTGAAGATAAACTGATTGAAGCCACCAAGGAGGGTTTCAGAGTATGTGTTCATTCCATAGGAAATGCAGCAACTGAAGCTGTTCTTAATTCCTTTGAAAAGGCAATTCAAGAAGCTCCAGATGGTTTTGAAATTAGGCCCCGTTTAGAACATCTGTTCCTCTTGAGTGAAGATCAGATTAAACGCTTATCTTCCATGAAAGGATGTTCAGCAGTACAGGCCTGTTTTTTAGAAGGGTCACAGGGCCTGAAAGAAATACATTTTGAAGGTTTGAACTGGTTTAGATTTAAAGATATGGCAGAAGAAGGGGTTATTCTGGCTGGTTCTAGTGATGCCCCGGGTGGATTCATGGATGGAAGAGACCCCATCAAATCTGCAGCCATGGGATCTAAAATGAGCGACAACACTGGAAATATATTATTCCCTAATCAGGGACTGCCTTTTGAAAAATGGTTATGGATGTATACTGCCGGAGCTGCCTATGCCGGTGGGCTTGAAAACGAGAGAGGGATGCTCAAAAAAGGTTTGGTTGCAGATATGATTATTCTTGAGGGAGAGTTAAATCCTGAAGATCCACCCTTAGTAGTCGAGACCTGGAAAAATGGTAAAAAAGTGCACTCAAAGGACAAAAATTAATATATAGTTAAGAATGCAAGACCCCTGCATTAAAACATGCCACTTTAAATTAATACTACTTTTATTACTTTTTTTGATTTTTTTGGGATGAGTTAACCAGATACAAAACCGAAATCCTTATAAGTTCCCACCACCGGTTACTAAATAACCAAGAGTCATTTAATTATTAGAAGTTATATTATAACTAAAAGTAATATTATCACTCATAGTTAGGTTATCACTAACAGTCACATTATCACCATCGGTCTGAACATGAAAGAAACAAAATAACGTTCAGATCACTTTATCACCAATCACGTTCCCCCCTACAGATTCGAAGATAGAGACTTTTGCCAGTCTCTTCTTCAAACCCTATTAAAAAATTAAAGAGGTGTAAACGTTATGCCAACCTATGAAGACAAAATAGACCTATATGGCGCAGATGGTAAGCTTTTAGAGAGCGATGTCCCTTTAGAAGCAGTAAGTCCAATGTTAAACCCCACAATTGAAAATATTGTGCAGGAAGTCAAGCGATCCGTTGCAGTTAACTTGGCCGGTATTGAAAAATCACTGGACAAAGCAGCTTACGGTGGCAAATCTAATTTTATTCCAGGAAGAGAATTGAAACTACCAATTGTAGAAAACGTCGCTATCCTGGCAGAAAAAATTGAAAAAATGATCCGCGTTGATGATGAAGACGACTTCAACCTCAAACTCATCAACAAAGGGGACCAGCTTCTGGTACAGTTACCATCCCAGCGGATGAAAATGGCTGGTGACTACACAGTTTCCACCATGGTTACTGGATCAGCAGTGGTTCAGGCTATTATCGACACTTTCAACGTAGACAAGTTCGATGCATCAGCTATAAAAACCGCTGTTTTAGGTCAATACCCACAGACAGTTGATTTCTCAGGTGCTAATGTCAGTGCCTTACTCGGCCCACCACAGATGCTGGAAGGTATGGGTTACGGTCTGCGAAACATCATGGCCAACCACGTGGTAGCCATAACCAAGAAAAACACCTTAAACGCAGTAGCTTTATCATCACTCCTGGAACAAACAGCTAACTTTGAAATGGGAGACGCTATAGGTGCATTCGAAAGATTCCATCTCTTAGGACTAGCTTACCAGGGCCTAAACGCCAACAACTTGGTATTCGATCTGGTTAAACAAAACGGTAAAGGAACTGTGGGAACTGTCGTGAACTCACTGGTGGAAAGAGCACTTGATGACGGAGTTATCAAAGTAGCCAAAACCATGCCATCAGGATACAACATCTACGAACCAGTAGACTGGGCATTATGGAATGCATATGCAGCAGCAGGACTCATGAGTTCCGTTATTGTTAACATCGGTGCTTCCAGAGCAGCTCAGGGAGTTGCATCAACCCTACTGTACTACAATGACATACTTGAATTTGAAACCAGCCTACCCGGTGTGGACTACGGTCGCGTAGAAGGAACCGGTGTGGGAATGAGCTTCTTCTCTCACTCCATCTATGGAGGCGGAGGTCCAGGTATCTTCCACGGAAACCACGTTGTAACCAGGCACAGTAAAGGATTCGCAGTGCCATGTACAGCAGCAGCAATGTGTATGGACGCTGGAACCCAGATGTTCTCCCCAGAAATGACATCCGGAATGGTGGGAAGCATATACAGCGATATCGAATATTTCAAAGAGCCTCTCAAGTACATAGCTGATGGAGCTCGCGAAATAAAAGATCAGATATAAGTGTGTTCAGGTGATCAAGATGGAACAAATCAAGGCCATTGATGTGAAGATATTTCCTCACAGGCGCCTGAAACCAGAAACCACTGAGAAAATTCTCAATGAGTTACTGGACCTGGAGGGAGTTTTAAGATTCCTAGTGAACGGAGAATCCCTACCCAAAGTTGTGGGATACGGTCCTGCAAGGGGAACCAGTGTTAACCATCCTGATAGAAAGATCATTACTGTGAAAGGAAAAGAAGTTGAACTTTTAGTTTCTGTTGGAGACATAGTAGTCACCATAAGACATGAAAACCTGGAAGAATTTGTTGAAAAAACAAAAACCATCCTTGAAGAAACCCTAAATTTCGGTTTTGATGTAGGAGTAGGTATTTTCACCAGAACAAAGACTACTGTATCGGATCATTTGAAAGTAGGCTACGGTATTGAAGAAAATGTTGATCCCAGCCTCATAGGACTAGTAGATCCCAAGACCAATTCCAAAGAAACTGTGAAGTTAATAGGTGATTGAACATGTCATACAAACCCCAGTACACCCCTGGAGAAACAAAAATAGCTCAAAACCGTAGGAACCACATGGATCCTGATTTTGAGATGAAAAAAATCAGAAGTATTAATGATGAAGATATTGTTAGCGTTTTAGGTCACAGAAATCCTGGAGAAAGTTACAAATCAGTACACCCTCCATTAGATGAAATGGATTTTGACGAAGACCTGATGAAAGATCTGGTAGAACCCATCCCTGGAGCAAAAGAAGGTGGAAGGACCAGATACGTACAATTCGCAGATTCAATGTACAACGCCCCTGCACACCCCTACGACCGGGCCCGAACCTACATGTCCCGGTTCAGAGGAGTGGACACCGGAACCCTATCCGGACGACAGGTTATTGAAATCCGAGAGCTTGACTTAGAAGAGATTTCAAAAACATTAATAGAAACCGAATTCTTTGACCCTGCCAAAACTGGTTTAAGAGGAGCAACTGTACACGGTCACTCCCTAAGGCTGGATGAAAACGGACTCATGTTCGATGCTCTGCAGAGATACGTCTACAACGAAGAAACCGGTAAAGTATCTTACGTTAAAGACCAAGTCGGACGACCACTGGACACACCAGTAGATGTAGGAGAACCACTGGATGAAGAACACCTCAAAGAAATCACCACCATTTACCGCAGCGACAACGTGGGTATGAGAGAAGATAAAGAAGCTCTTGAAGCAGTTTTAACTATTCACGAAGCCAGAACTGATGGCGGATATGGATTAGGAGTTTTCAAAAACGATTTAAAAGCAAAACTGGGTGATGACAAATGAACAATGAAAAGAAGCTCTTCTTAAAGGCTTTACAAAGTAAATTTGATGAAGATCCCAAAGAAAATCACACCAACTTTTACTGTTACGGTGGCTGGAAACAGTCCCCTCGAAAACGAGAGTTCGATGAATACGCTAAAAAGATTGAAGAAAAACGGGGCATCCCATTCTACAACCCAGACATAGGAGTACCACTGGGACAGCGTAAATTAATGGCCTACAAAGTTTCAGGTACCGACACCTACGTAGAAGGAGACGACCTGCACTTCTGTAACAACGCAGCCATCCAGCAGCTCTTAGACGACATTAAAAGGACTATTATCGTGGGTATGGACACTGCACACTCTGTCCTGGAAAAAAGGTTAGGTGTGGAAGTTACCCCAGAAACCATCAACGAGTACATGGAAACCATCAACCACGCACTACCTGGTGGTGCAGTGGTTCAGGAACACATGGTGGAAGTTCACCCTGGTTTAGTAGGCGATTGTTACGCCAAACTCTTCACCGGTGACGACAGCCTGGCCGATGAACTGGATTCCCGATTCTTAATTGACATCAACAAGGAATTCCCAGAAGAACAGGCTAAAATGCTCAAAGAATACATCGGTAACAAAACTTACCAGATCAGCAGAGTTCCTTCCCTAGTGGTACGAACATGTGACGGTGGAACTGTATCCCGATGGTCTGCCATGCAGATCGGTATGAGTTTCATCGCCGCGTACAAACTGTGCGCAGGTGAAGCAGCTATTGCTGATTTTTCATACGCAGCTAAACACGCTGACGTTATATCCATGGGAAGCATTCTCCCAGCAAGAAGAGCAAGGGGACCAAACGAGCCTGGAGGTATTTCCTTCGGTGTAATGGCTGATATGGTACAGACCTCCCGAGTATCCAATGACCCTGCAGAAGTATCCCTCGAGGTTATTGCTGCAGCAGCCACTATCTACGACCAGATCTGGCTCGGTTCATACATGTCTGGTGGAGTAGGTTTCACCCAGTACGCAACCGCAGCTTACACTGACGATATTCTGGATGACTTCCTCTACTACGGAATGGAATACGTGGACGGTAAATACGGTATCTGTGGAACCAAAGCAACCACTGAAGTGGTTCACGACATAGCAGCAGAAGTAACCATGTACGGACTTGAACAGTACGAATACCCCGCTCTCCTGGAAGACCACTTCGGTGGTTCACAGCGAGCTGCAGTTGTTTCTGCTGCTGCAGGATGTTCCGTTGCCTTTGCAACTGGAAACTCCAACGCGGGAATCAACGGATGGTACTTAAGCCAGATCTTACACAAAGAAACCCACAGCAGACTTGGTTTCTACGGTTACGACCTGCAGGACCAGTGTGGAGCATCCAACTCTCTCTCCATAAGGAGCGACGAAGGTTTAATCCATGAACTACGTGGTCCTAACTACCCTAACTACGCCATGAACGTGGGTCACCAGCCAGAATACGCAGGTATTGCCCAGGCACCACACGCAGCCAGAGGAGACGCATTCTGTGTCAACCCTCTCATAAAAGTTGCATTTGCTGATAAGGACCTTGCCTTCGACTTCACCAGTCCAAGGAAATCCATCGCCAAAGGTGCACTACGAGAATTCTTACCTGGCGGAGAAAGGGACTTAATCATTCCTGCTTTATAAGCAGAATGGTAATTAAGTAGATTAAATGTGGATTAACATCCACAACCTTTTTTTATTTTTTTAATACAAATGGATTAACTTATTTTAACACCCAAATCAAAATCCTGTTCTTTTTGTTAGATAATACTCATTACACTCAGAATACCCATTACACATTTTTTTAGAACTTTTACACCTTTTTTATAAATCTCACGACTTCAAAATGAAAAGTTTTATAAATGAAAATAACCATTGGTTATTAATATAACTGGTGGTTATGTTTGGTTACATTATTAAAAACCCATCCCATCAGCAGATTGTTACGGTGATATTATGATAGTCAAAGAATGGTGCATGTACTGTGGGGAATGTGCGGGTGTTTGCCCCCGGAACCTCATTCAGGTGCGAGAACTGACACTGGAATTCAATGAAGAAGAATGTAAAGACTGTAGAATATGTGTTCAGGTATGTCCGGTTAAGGCCCTGGAGAAAGAGGTGGTTTAATGCTAGAAACAGATATTCTGATCATTGGAGCTGGTCCTGCCGGTTCCATGGCTGCCAAACACGCAGCTTTAAACGGAGCAAAAGTACTCCTGGTCGATAAAAAATCAGAAATTGGTGCCCCTAAAAGATGTGCTGAAGGGGTATCAAAAGATGGGCTAAAAAAGCTTGGAGTGACACCTAATCCTCGATGGATAACCAGTGACATTAATAAAGTGCGCCTGGTTTCACCCAATGGAACTGACGTGCTCTTAGACGAAGATAAAGTGAAGTTATCTGAAATGGGTTACGTCCTGGAGAGAAAAGTCTTCGACAAACACTTGGCCATGGATGCTGCCCGTGCAGGTGCCCAGATCATGGTTAAAACCCTTGCCACTGGCATGAGTAAAGAAAATGATGGGATCATTGTTCAAATGGAACACATGGGAACTCCATTTGAAATAAAAGCCAAAATAGTCATCGGTGCCGATGGACCTGAATCAAGAGTGGGTAGATGGGCCGGTCTTAAAACAGGTTTAAAACCAGGTAACATGGAATCCTGTGCCCAGTTTGAAATGGTGGGTGTGGATATGAAACAACCTGGCTGCCTTGAACTCATATTTGGAAGTTCAGCCCCTGGTGGTTATGCCTGGATATTCCCCAAAGGTGAGGATATAGCCAATGTGGGTTTAGGAATTTTAAGCAACAAAACCGATAAAACCGCCTACCAGCACCTTCTGGAGTTCGTGGATAAGTACCCTGGGACCCAGAATGCACAACCAGTGGAATTGAATGTTGGTGGTGACCCAGTGGGCGGACTCCACAAAGAACTGGTTACTGACAACGTCCTCATCACTGGAGACGCTGCAGGAATGGTAAATCCCCTGGATGGTGGAGGTATCATCAGTGGAATGACCGGAGGACGCATAGCAGGGAAAGTGGCAGCACAGGCCATTTCAGACGGAGATTACTCTAAAAAGAATCTTAAAGAATATCAGAAACGCTGCCAGAAAGAGATAGGAGACTCATTTAAGAAATATCTCAAGGCTAAGGAATACCTCTTAAGCCTTTCAGATAAAGAACTGGACTCCATAGCAGATGCCTTCAATGAAAGTGATTTTGACAGGATAAGCCCCACTGATCTGTTAAAAGTACTGGTAAAGGTATCCCCCAAAGCCATGCTGAAGCTGGGTAAACTATTTTAAAACCCTCATTGAATGGAATGCTCAGAATTAACTGGAAAGACATCTTGCACCATTTATTGCAGCAAATAGAGAGTATCAAATACCATCTTGAAGATGGTTACCAAAAGGGTGGTTGAATGTCAATTAAAGAAATTAGGAAACACGAGAAGGAACAAAGGCGTATCTACATTTTGGATGTGGCTGAGGAGTTATTCTTCTCCAGAGGTTATGATGATGTCTCCATGAACCAGATAGCCCAGAAAATTGGGCTTAACAAAGCCACCCTTTACCTCTATTTTAAAAATAAGGAGTCGATTTATTTTGCCATTGTCCTGAGAGGAATCGAAATTTTTAAGGAAATGTTCAAAGATAGAGTTGGTCTTGGGGAAACAGGTATAAATAAACTTGAAGAGGCAGGGCGTGCTTATTTTGCGTTTTATAAGGAGTATCCGGATTACCATGATGCTTATCTCTACTACAAATCAAAAAGGTTCCAAAACAGTGGGGATGAATATGCTATTCAAATAGAAGTCCTTACTGGAGACATCATGATAATCATTTGTAATGCCATCCAGGAAGGTATTGCTGATGGTACCATCCGCGAAGATGTTAAACCCATAGAAGTGGCTGTTTTTGTTGTTGTGACTGCAGAAAGAATTGTGGGATTAGGTCCCAGTGCTTTAAAAGTTTTAGAAAGTCATGGTATTGATCATGAGCAGTTTATTGAGGATTCCATGGATCTGTGGAAGCACATGGTTATGAAAACCATTGGAAAATAATAAACGGTTCATTTCACCTATTCTTACAGGATAATCTTGAACAGAGGATTTTCTACATTACTTATTAACCTCCAAAACCAAACTATCATTAATGTGATTATCATATCATTAAACTGATTATGTTCTAAATAAGGTGGGATTGAATGTCAGCAGCAGCTAGGAGGATACGAGAGAAGGAACAGAGAAAACAGTCCATCATTGATGCTGCTGAGAAGTTATTTTTCACCAAAGGTTATGATAACGTTTCCATGAACGATATCGCCAAAGAAGTGGAGTTAAACCGAGCTACACTTTATATCTATTTTAAAAATAAAGAAGCACTATGTTTTGCAGTTATTTTACGTGGAGTTAAAATACTGAATGAAATGGTTAAAAATAACGTAAAATCCGCTGCCGATACTCAGAAAATCAATGCCATGGGGAAATCATATTACACATTCTTCAGTTTATACCCCCAATACTTTGAGGTTTATACCTATTTTCAATCAGGACGATTTGGATCAGATGTTGTTGGTTTAAGACGTCCTGCATGGGATGATGTAAGGGAAATAACCAGGTTGCAAAAAGAAATATTTGATATACTCCACCTGGCCATAAAAAATGGAATTAAAAGGGGAAAATTCTCTTCCAAACTTGATCCTTTATACGCAACCTTTTTGGTTATGAATGCTCTGGATGCTATTCTGAATCCGAGCCCAATGTTAATGAAAGAACTCAAAGATAGAGAAATTAATTTATATAAATTTGAGACCGATTTCATGTATTTTGTTAATGAATTACTTAAAAATAAAGAATTATAAATTTAATTTTCCTTTTATACGCATTATTTATTGCTCTTATAAGCTATTTTTACTTAGTATTATTTCTATTTTATGTCCCCCTACCTACTTTTAGATAATTTGAAGCTTTTTTCGAATTTATGCTTATCTTGGAAATTTAGTTTCTATTAAATTTAGTTCTAAAAATTTCCATGGATCTGGACCATAACCACAAAGTTTATATTCAATAATAACACCATGTTATTAAATAACAGACTGTTATAAAATTACGATGTGTTACAAAATAACAACCTGTTGCGTATTAGCATGAATCAGAATCCGGAAAAAGCCACTGCCAAAATGATTTTTTCCCACTAATGGAGAAGAATAATATGCCCCTGGTAAAAAATAACAATAATCATGCCAATAACAGAGCTGAACACAAAGGTTATACTACAGATTTCTCTCGCCGTATCCGTAAGGTTAATAATCTTGAACGAGTCTATTTCTGGACTCCTTACAGTAATGTCTCCTTGATCACAAGGATTAATGGTAATGTTTCCCCAGAAAAACTACGCTATGCAATAAACACTGCACGAAAGATGCACCCACTTCTTGGTGCCAAGATCACATTTGATGATGATAACAATGCGTGGTTCTCAACTGATAATGTTCCCCAACCCAATGTTAAAATAACTCCAAGAGTTTCAAACACACAATGGTTTGAAGAATTACAGCAAGAAATCACCATACCTTTTGATCTAGAACAAGGCCCGATGATAAGGTTTATGTTAGTACATTCGGAGAAAGTGTCTGAATTGGTTATAATATGTAACCACTGCATTTGTGACGGCATGTCACTGGCCTATTTAGTTCGTGATTTGCTCAGTTACTGCGTAAGTCCTGAAAAAGAGATTGAAGTGGTTCCCCCACAGAATATGGTTGATTTTCTTCCAAAAAAAGGTTTTTCGATCTCCTCCATTATGATGCGTCTTTTTATGGCTCATGCTAATAGAAAATGGAAAAAGAAACCTTATACTTTTAAATATGAAGATTCTGTTGCCATACAGAATACATACTGGGATAAAAATAGATTCAACACGGTTCTTCTGGAACTTGACCCCAACCAAACCAGAGATCTTTCAAAAAGATGCCGAGAAAATGGTGTGACTGTTGGATCGGCGGTCAACGCTGCATTCATTGCTGCACGTGAAGAAATTAAGGGGCCGTTTAAAAAGAATCAAAAACAGATCTGGATCCCATTTGACCTACGCAGACATGCCAAGGAAGAAATAGGGGATGTATTTTGCCTCTGTGTAGGAGCACCAAGTTTTCCATATACATATAACTCCAAAAAAACATTCTGGGAGAATGTTTCCATATTACATGATGAAATCCATAAAAGGGTGGAAAAATTGGATTCTGATGCCCTTGAAGTTCTGAACTTTCACCCCACACTCACCGATGCATTATCATCTTTTGCACCATTTGCAAAGGTTGTTCCAGAGGCCTATACTCAGACCGAGAATTTAACACAATTTTTAAACGATAAAAAGAACATTGCTTTTTCATTTGCAAAAAAAGCAGAGCACATGGTACCGGGCACAATTGCATCAAATCTGGGCAGACTGAACATACCCCAGACCTACGGAGACCTTAAAGTTGATGGTATGGTGTTCCTCCCAGTAATGAGTAATTCAGTTCCTTTAACCCTGGGTGGGGTTAGTATTGGTGACAGACTGGTGTTTTCACTAATTTATCCTGAACCAAAAAAAAGCGCTGGTTCCGTGACCCTGGAGATGATCCAGATCCGGAACAAAGCCCTGGAATATCTAGGTTTTCCAGAAAATAGGAGTGAAAAGTCAATCTAATACAGTTCAACAACATGGGGTAGTACTATAACCTTAATGATGCTTTTTGGGCTGTGAATAATCTTAAAAATCATAGAAATCTCCAAAACAAAAAAATGAAAATTAATGAAATTTTTTATTGGAAAGGAGGTTAGATTGTATGACAAAAGAGTATAAAGCAAAACCCAACCCAACAGCTGAATTAACAGCTTCACACAGAGCAGCTGAATCATTTAAACCTGAAAATGAGCGTATATGCTATGATCCTTATGCCATCCATTTTCTAAGCCCGGCAACAAGGGAAATAGTAAAAGATCCAGTTAAGTTAAAAGCATTTAGCCAACAGGTTGGCCCTCTTGCTCAGGCAATGGGTACCTTAATTCGACTTAGAGTCAGATACTTTGACGATTTTCTCAAAAAATCCCTTGAAGAAGGATTTCAACAATTAGTTATACTGGGAGCCGGTTACGATACCAGAGCTTACAGAATCAAAGGGCTTAAAGAGAATGTGAAAGTTTTTGAAGTAGATCATCCCAACACTCAGCACTTTAAAACCCGAAAAATCAGAGAAATATTTGGTTCTACCCCTGAAAATGTTACATATATACCAGTTGATTTTGAAACCCAAAAACTTAGCCAGAATCTGATTGAAAAAGGATATCACAGTTCAAAAAAGACTCTTTTTGTAATGGAAGGAGTAATTTGTTACCTTACACCCCAAAATGTTGATGAAATTCTTTCATTCATTTCAGGAAATTCAGGTAAAGGAAGTATTCTACTTTTCGATTATCATGAAGAATCTGTAGTTAATGGAACTTGTGAAGAAGGGAGACTTTTGAAAAAGTATTTTGAACAAGTGGGAGAATCGTTCAAATTTGGCATTAAAGAAGGAAAAATTGAAGAATTTCTCCTAAAACGTGGATTTTCGAATATCGTGAATTTTTCAAGCGAAAAATACAAAAATAAATGTTTTAAGGAGATAATTGAGAACAAAAAAGTTTGTAATCCATTATATTTCGTTCACGCAGTTGTTGGTGAACTCCAAAACTAATTGTTCGTTTGAAAAAAAGATTATCATAATTTATAAAAATTAAAGGGTAATTCAAATGAAAAAAACTGATAATTACAAGTTTTTAGAAAAAATAGCTTTAGATCTGGGCGTTGACAGCGCGAAGGTCATCCCCTCAGATCATATTGTAATTGAAGACAGGGTGCGCCTGAAGTGTATGATCTGCCCTTACTATGGGAAGAATCTAAAATGTCCCCCATACACACCAAGTATCCAGGAGTTCAGGAAGATAATCAGTGAATACAATTCAGCAATGATTATTAAGCTAAAACCTCCTGAAATATCCAAAAAAATAACAGAATATGGGCAGGAAAAGGGAGATGAAGTTCGACTGTGGGATCAGGACTTAAACAATTTATCACCATTAATATGGTCAGAAATATCAGATATTTACAGAACTATGTTAACTGATTTGCTGGAACTTGAGAGAGCAGCTTTCAACCAGGGCTATGCATTTGCTATGGCATTTTTTGGAGGAAAGTGCCTGCTATGTGAAAATTGTAACCTTGAAAAGGGTTGTCAGAACGCATTGATGGCACGTTTTTCAGCTGAAGCCATGGGCATCAATGTGTTAAAAACAGCAGAAAATGCAGGAATAGGTTTAAAGTTTCCAAGTGAAGGTAATCAAACCCCCATAACTCCAATTGCAATATTAATAATAGATTAAGACGAATTAATGGCGTAATTAACGAAAGGGTGATTTCATGAGTAAGATGGTTTTGGATACAGATTACGTGGAAAAAGTTTTAGGAGAAAATAGTTACGTTCCAGATGATACCATCGTTAACGTGGTGTTTCTAGCATTATCACTTAAAAAACCCATTTTAATTGAAGGCCCTCCAGGAACAGGTAAAACAGAACTTTCCAAAGCAGTAGCAAGAGCTTTTGAGAGGGATTTTTTCAGAGTGCAGTGCTACGAAGGTATAACCTTTGAACAGATAGTAGGGGAATGGAATTATCAGAAACAGCTTCTACATCTAGAAATGACGAAAATAGAAGATAATAAAATAAATAAACCAGGAAATGATGTTTTTGGGGAAGATTTTTTCATTAAAAGACCCCTTCTTTCTGCATTCATGAATGATAAATCTTCAGTTATCTTGATTGATGAGATTGATAAAGCCGATGAGGAAGTGGAAAGTTTCTTGCTGCAGGCACTGGGGGAAAAGCAGATCACAGTGAATGATCTGGGTACATTTGATCTTAAAAATGATCTTCTGGTGATTCTGACCTCCAACTCCCAGAGGCAGCTACTGGATGAGACCAAAGATCGTTGCCTCTATCTCTATATTGATTATCCCTCCTTCGAAAGAGAGTTGGAGATCGTGAAGACCCATTTACCTGATGCTTCTCCCCATTTAGTGGAAGATGTAGTTAATGCTATGCAAAAGATCCGAAGGATGAACCTCTCTAAAATACCATCCATCCGGGCCACTGTGGACTGGATTAAAGGCGTGATCATGTTTGATAGAACAGAACTGGACCCAGATTCACTTACAAAAACCATCAGTGTGGTCATAAAAAACGAAGAAGACCGGGAAAAAGTCTTAGAATCATTCCATAAGTGAAAAAATAAAAGTGAAATAAATGTGAAACAATGAAAGATGATCTCATCAGATTTTCAGGACTGCTCAGGGAGAATGGGATTCCTGCCAGCCTTCGATGCACTAAAAGTGCTTATGAAGCCATTCCACTAGTTAAAAAGGGTAATGGGGATTTGAAAGAAGCACTTGCATCCATCTATCTTAAAGACCAGCGTAAAAGAAAAAAATTCGATAAAATATACGAATCATTCTTCAAAGGGGAGGGAGATATCCCCCAGGAAGATATCCCCAAGATTCAGACTGATTCCAAAAATAAAATACAATCCAAGGGATACGTTGCAGCTAAAAACCCGGATCAATCTTTCCACACCAAAACAAAGTACATTCCATTTGCACATACCATGGATCACATCAAATATGGTCTTGATGATGAAATAAAGCTTGATTATATTGAAAATACATTAGGGGGAAGTAGTGGGGATAATTCCGAAAATGTTGCAGATTCTAGTTCACTTAAAAATAATTTGACTAATTTAAATTCACTTCAACCAGAGCTGATAGATTTATGCCAGAAACTGGGTAAAAAAATAGCCACCAAAAGAGCAAGACGATACAAAAAATCTAAAAAACAAAAACCTGACATCCGGCGGACCATCAGAAAAAATATGAAACATGGCGGGACCCTTCTGGAGCTGGTAAAAAGCAAACCCCATATAAAGAAGCACAACCACTACTTTCTAAATGATGTGAGTATTTCCTGTGACTGGATCAGTCTCTGGTTCTTCTGCATGGTTTACGCTTCCCAGCATTCTTTCAGCAATCTACGGGCTTTTGAATTTGATAATAAAACCGCTGAAATATCAAGTGCACTCCAGGAAGATGAAGTCATCAATGCTTTTCTCAAAGTTCTGGAGATCAGGAAGCAAAATCATATGATCCATGGTAAGTCCAATATGTTCACTGCCTTTGAAGGTTTTCTCAACCAAACGAATCTGAACAACAAATCCTATGTTATGATTTTAAGTGATTGTCGAGACTGGGCCGGGCCAAAGCATAAAAATCAATCCATGAAAACTGATTTTTTAACAAAATATGGGCGTAAGCCTTTAAGTGCGGATCTCATTCAGGAAATGTCCAGAAATTCCAAGAGAGTTTTAATCTTAAATCCGGAACCCAAAGCCAAATGGAATGTGGCAGATAGCTGTGTTTCTTATTATGAAGATGCTGGAGCAGAATGTTTTGAGGTTCGTGATTTAGAGCAACTGGCTGAGTTAATTAGTGAAATCTAAAAAATAAATCAATATGGGATATTTGGGCATTATTTGATGAAATTTATTTTTTCATTTTTAATGAGTTTAATTCTTTTTAATGAGTTTAATTGATTTTATATCATCCATCTTTTATTTCAAACTCTTTTAAACTTTATTGAAATAAAAAGTTATATTATAAACTCATAATGCATAATAAACTAGTAGTAATATTAGAATTATAGTCTTATAGGTGGGAAAGAGATGGCAATCGCAGATAGAAGGAATCGGCAAAAAGATAAAAGACGTAACGAAATAATCAACGCCGCCGAGACTCTTTTTTTCTCCAAAGGTTATGAAAACATTTCCTTGGATGAAATCGCCAGAAAGGTTGACTTAGGCAGATCCACCCTTTACCTATACTTTGAGAATAAAGAAGAACTATTTTTTGCCATTGTGCTTCGAGGAACTATTATTTTATATTCATTGATTGAAGAGGAAACTCAAAAAGCAAAAACAGGTGTTGAAAAACTTGCTGCCTTCAGAAAGGCCTATTACGAATTTGCAAAAACATATCCGGACTATTTGAAGAGTTATAATTATTTTCTCTCCGGAAGATTTGATCTCTCCAACTTAAACCACGATGAACATAAAATTGGGCAAATAGAGCACAGTAAATACTATTTAGAGTATAAAAAACTCATCGAAAAAAGCAGTAGTTTAGCTAATTTTCCAATACCTAAATTTACCACAGGAGAGTACCTTAAGGAAATCCTCACTTTACGTAGCGAAATGTTAAATATACTCTATAACGCTATTAAACAGGGAATAAGCGAAGGAAACATCCGTTCTGATGTTAATCCTGTTGAAGCAACTGCACTACTTACATTAATAGCCAATAGTCTGGATAATATGCCTCCTGACTTAAATAATTTGCTTGAAAGCGAGAATATCAACCATGAACAATTCCTAATGGATGTTGGGGACTTTATAGGTTATATGGTTAGCAGTAAAGTTAGTAAAAAGCTAGAATAAACTTTAATAATCCTTTAAATTTCTTTCTCTTTTAGTTTTTTCAAGGAAATGAAAAACTATTTATACATAATGACACTATGTCATTAAATGACATACCGTCATTTTATCAAAGGTGAAGATATATGGAAAAAAATCAAATTAAGGTTAATAGAGAAGGACCTAGCCAAATGGCAGAAGGCATTGCCATGCAGAGATTTGCAGAGTCATCCAAGGGAGAAGATGAGCGTATCTGTTACGATCCGTATGCTATACATTTCATTAGACCAGAAATAATAGAATTCGGACAGAAACATCCAGAAGAAGCGAAAAAACTTATTGAAAATACTGAACGCCTTTTTCCAGGATTAAGTAGTTCAATAATGGCCAGAGTTAGATATTTCGATGATTTCGTCAAAAAATCAATAGAAGATGGCTTGGAACAGTTAGTCATACTTGGTGCTGGCTATGATACACGAGCATATCGAATTGAAGAAATAAAAGAGAATGTGAATATCTTTGAAATGGATCACCCCAACACTCAGGGTTATAAAATAGAAAAAATCAAGGAAATATTTGGTTCTACTCCCGAAAATGTAGTTTATGTGCCAGTAGATTTTGAAAAGGAGAAAATTAGTGAAAAATTAATTGAAAATGGATTTATTAGTTCAAAAAAGACTCTTTTTATATTAGAAGGTCTGGTTATGTATATCCCTCCAGAATCTGTTGCTGAAATATTTTTATTCATAACTGAAAATTCAGCTAAAGGAAGTAGGGTTATTTTTGATTATTATCCCAAATCAGTGGTTGATGGGACCTCTAAGCTTGAAATAGGGCAAAATATCAGGAATCATCTGATAAAAATAGGAGAACCATTACAATTTGGAATCAAAGAAGAAGAGATTAAAAATTTCCTTAAGGAATTTGGATTTTCCAGTATCGAGAATGTTACCAGTGAAGACTATAAAAAAGGATACTTCAAAGGTAAAAATGAAAAAAGAGATGTATGTGAACTTTTATACTTTGCCCATGCAGTGGTTTAGACTAGATTTTAATTTAGAAACATCGGGGAAGGTATCTTAAAAGATCTGTAGCAGAAAAATTATAATCATATTCTTCTGCTGCCATATCCCCCGCCCGACCATTAATATAGGCCCCTAAAAAGGCTGCTTCGAATCCATCATGCCCTTGAGCAAGCAATGCCCCAATAAGTCCAGCCAGACAATCTCCAGTTCCACCTACACTCATCCCGGGATTTCCAGTACTGTTCAATCTAAGTTTATCAGCAGCAGCTATGATATCCACCGCCCCCTTTAAAAGTACCGTGGTTTCAGACTCTCTTGAAACCTCTTTAACCACCTTAATTTTATCCCTCATATCTTGAGGAGCAGTTATACCAGAAAATTCCCGGAACTCTCCAGCATGAGGCGTGATCACAGTTTCATGAATTCTTCGAGGTAGAACACCAGGTCCAACCAGTTTAAGTGCATCAGCATCCATAACCAGGGGTTTTTCAATTTCAACTGCCAGATCATTAACTGCCAGAGAGGTTTCCTCTTCCATTCCTATTCCACAACCCAATACTACTGAATCGAAGTTTTCTGAGAGTTTAATCAACTCCTCAGTATCTTTGGGATTAATAAAATCACCGGATAATCCATGAACAATCAAATCAGGAGAGTAAGATCTGATGACCGATGACAACTGTTGTGGACAAGCTACAACCGCCAAATCTGCACCTGCAGCAAGTGATGACATTGCAGAAAGAGCCGGTGCACCAGAATACTCTTTACTTCCCCCAATTATCAGAACTTTTCCATTTTGACCCTTATGAGATGTTTCATCCCTTTTTTCAATACGCAGAAGATCTCCCGGTCCAGTGAATAATTCTGCTTCTTTAGGGATTCCAATATCACAAACCTCAATACTCCCAACATAATCCACACTGGCAATGTTCAATCCTACCTTCACCTTATGGAAGGTCACAGTTACATCAGCACGAACTGCCTTATCAGCAACCATTCCTGAACCTGGATCAACACCGGTAGGCACATCCACTGCTACAGTGAATCCTTCAGACTCGTTGATTATATCCACTGCAGTAGATATCGGTTCACGGAGATTTCCCCGGACACCTGTGCCAAGAAGCGCATCAACTACCACTTCTGCATCTGTTTTGTGGAGATAAGAAGAGTCTTTGATGATTTTAAGTGCGAGAGGATTGGTTCCTTTATTCATCTGTTCCAGAACATCCCAGTTCAGCCTGGTTTCTGGCGATTTAATGAGGGAAGGGTCAGATAAAAAGAATACTTCAACTTCAAACCCATTGTTGATGAGATATCTGGCAGCTACAAACCCATCACCCCCGTTACCACCGTTACCTGCAAATATAGCTACTTTACACGGGTTCCTGTTATTGATAATTCTTCTGGCCAGGCAGCTTCCAGCGTTTTCCATTAGAGACGTTCGGGGAATGCCCATTGCCTCAGAATTGGCATCTGCAACCATCATATCCTTAGGAGTCATGATATCACTACTTATAATTATAAGAAAGATGATATTTAACCATACCTAATGTTAGAAAGATTCAAAATATGCGATCTTTAAAAAATGATATCTTAATTTATTAGTACGAAAATAATGGTTACATCCTGGTGATGATTTGCAGGTTCCTAACACTTCAATGCCTATAGTTCCATCAATTCCTTTTTCAGTAATTAAATATCCGATAATTGCTGTTGTAGGCTTGTTAATCTATGGTATAATTGGATCACTCCTAATAATGCACCTTGATATTATCAACGCCATTTATTTCACAGTTATAACCACAGCTACTGTGGGTTACGGAGATATAAGCCCCCAAAGTCCAATACAAAAATTTTTCGTTATTACATTGGTGCTGGGAGGGGCCAGTTTGATTGCTTACGCTTTTACTTTAATAATTATGGTGGTTTCCATGACTGTAGAAGATATTACTTCAGGAGCAAGGCACAGGAGAATGATCAGAGGCGCCAGTAACCATTTTGTCCTCTGTGGCTATGGACGAGTGGGTAGCGCAGTTCACAAAGAGCTTTTAAAAAGAAATCAGAAGGTCATTATAATTGAAAAAAACCCCACAATCGTTGAAAAGGAACTCTGGGATGATCCAGATGTTCTGGCCATTCCCGGCGATGCTACTGATGAGAGTGTAATGATTGAGGCAGGGATAAAAACGGCCAGAGGAGTTATTATCACCACTGGCGAAGATGTGGACAACCTTTTCATCACCCTTACTGCCCGGGAAATACATCCTGAGATATGGATCGTCACTCGAGCCAGTAAAAAGGTAAACATCAAAAGATTATACCGTTCAGGGGCAAATAAGGTCATATCCCCAGAAAGTAGTGGTGCTGAGGACATTTACTTCGCAGCAATCCAACCCACCATCATGAAGATCACCGAGATGCACGAAGTGGCAGACATCCGAAAAGAATCCGAGATAATCCTGAAACACGGTTGCGCCCTGGAAAATATTGAATATCATCTTCCCGAGTTCAGAGAGCCCCTGGCCAGGAAAATAGGCATTACCAAAATGGACCAGTTGGACCGGTTTTTGGAAAGTCTGGATAAAGATCCCAAACGGAAAAAATCACTGGAGCGAATCTATGAATCAGTGAGCGGCATCCACTCTCACTGGATTTCCGGACCAGACAAGGAAACCCTGGAAAAAGTAGCAGAAGAACTAAAAAAAGAAGGATTCCTTCTGGGTGTGGACCTTAACGAAGAAGAAATCAAAGAAGTGGCCCGTAAATATGGTCGTCTGGTGGAAGTGGTCATCAAACCTGAGATTAAGATCACTGAAACCCATGATGTGTCAGACATCAGAGAGGAAGCAGAAATCATCCTCAAACACGGCTGTACCCTTAAAGATATAGAATATTATCTTCCTGGTTTCCACGAGCCTCTGAAGAGAAAAGTTGATCTTTCTGAGACAAGTGAGATGGAAAGATTCCTTAAACGACTTGAAGAGGATTCAGCCAGGATGGAAGCCTTAGAGAGGCTTTACACCCTTTCTGGTGGGGGGATACACTCCCATCGCATAACTGGTCCTGACACCAAAAGTCTGGGTAGAGTGGAAAAAGAACTTAAAAAAAGAGGATTCCTTTTAGGGGTCAATCTCAGCCAGGAAGAGATTTTTAGGAAGATCAAAGAATACGGAAGAGTTAGTGAACTTTTACTCCGGCATGATCCGGGTTCAACAGATGATAAAAATATTATCATCAGCCATGGCGGTAGGATATTGGATTCAAAACATTACCTCCCTGGTTTAGAGCAAGTTGTAACCAGGAAACTCTATTTAAAAGATTATGAAGACCTTAAAAGATGTGAAGAAGAGTATAAAAAGCCCGATGCCAAACGTTCACTTGACACCCTATCACAGATTTCCCGAAATATTCACTCCCATACTGTCTCAGCAGCAGATGTTAAAACCATTAAAAAAATTATCAAGGCACTGGATAAATCAGGCGAACTTTTAGGGGTTGATTTACCTGAAAAAGCAATATGGGACATTGTGGAAAGTGCAGAACCTGCAGGTTTCTGCGTGGAATAGTAACCTGCTCAATTATTATAATATGAATACTTAATCTAAAAAAGAATAAAATTATTTTAAAAGGGAATAAATTTGAAAATTAATATTTAATCCCTTTAACTATATTCGTTGAATGGATTTATTTAAAACAGTTCCTGCAGACTTATTTTGTAAGCGCCCAAGTTTCCTCCGAAGTTACCGGCACTCATTTTCAGAACACCAGGAACCTGTACTGCTGCTTCTATACCTGCTTTCATAGCTGCTTTGACTGCTTCTTCATCCACACCATCAATAACGATTTCGTAAACTCCATCCACATTGGTGGGGATCTGGCATCCTTCCACATCGTCCTTGAGAGTTACACACATTTTTTCGTTGGTGGATGCACCCAGGAATTTGTACTTGTTGGAGCCCACTTTGGAACCGGAAGCTACTATTCCTCCAGGGAATGGAGTTATGGTTCCAGGAATTGATTCAATAGCGTTCACCACTGCTTCTGCAGCCAGTAAACCTGATGCTGGTGCATCAGCCATTATGAATAGGTTTCCTCCAGCAACACCAGATTTGATTCCCAGTTCTTCTTCCACCAAGAAGTCTCCAGCCATGAGTGGGATGGAGTGTATGGTTCTTCCATCGATTTCAGTAACTTTCTCATAACCATCTCCGTAGAATTTGAGTTTTTTTCCGGTGGTCATTTTCTCTTCAGGGTCTTCCATGGCATCGAAAACTGCGGTGGTGGCTGCGGTGAGGATGCACATCCCTACACGTTCCAGTAATTCGTGGTCCAGTTTCTTCTTGCTCATGTTACAGATCATGATGATGTAACCCGGCCTGCCATCAGGGGTTTCTTCTGGTGGGACGTAACAGTCAATTCCTGCCTCTGCTGGGCATCCAATTACTGATGTTCCGTATCCAGTGGCTTCAGTAGCTGCGATCTTCGCCAGTTTCTTGGTTGCTGCGGTTACCAGCAGTCGGGATACCTGTATACCGAATGCTTCTGCAAAAGTGTCTTGTATTTCTACTCCGTTTATTTCCATGATAATCACCGACTTGATCTAGTGCTGGAGGTTTTATATATTTTTCCATTTGTTCTTAGGGCAATACAGCCGATTTAAATGATTTTGAGAGTAAAAATAGTTTGAATTTAACATATACCCTAATTTAACCAGATCCAGATTATAAGAAATTAAATATAATTACTTCTATTAAGTCCTCAGGATATGCTACAGTTTTTTAGAAATTTTATTCACAGCATCTGCACCGAAATAGGGTAAAACTGCCACCCCTAAAATGGTAGTCATCCAGAATGATATCAACCGCTCAACTAAGGTGGCGGCCGCACTTATCGATGGGGGTATACCTGCATAGGAATAGAGGAGAATCATCATACCATCCACAGCACCTAAACCCCCCGGAAGTAATGGAATCATCCCTATAAGGGTTGAAATAACAAAAACCGCTGCTATGATCTCTAGGGGCGCGTTGATATTCAAAGCCAGGAAAACAACGTAAACTCTCATGATTTCAAGAGCCCATATTAAAAAAGAAAGTGGTATCCCGTATAAGAGAACCTTACGGTCGGTGATCATGACCTTCATACTATTCTGGAACCCTTCAACTGCGTTAATGGCTCTTTTTTCTATTCTATTGTGCATTTTACTTGAAATTCTCTTTAAAACCCTTAAAAACCAGCGTATAACCCTGTCTCCAAATTCACGGTTTATGGACATATAAAGCGCCAAACCGAAAAGGATTATTAATACTATAAGGCACACTATCAGAGTGATAACCATCCATTGCGGCAGGTTAATGTAAAGGACTGCTGTTATTATGGTTATTATGGCTAAAGCTATGAATGGGAAAGTATCAAGGCCCCGATCAGCTATAACCGTTGCAAAGGCATTTTCAAATGGCGACTGTGAATATTTACTGAGTATATATGCCCTCACTGGTTCTCCCCCTCCCCTACCACTGGGGGTAAGGTTGTTAATAGCCAAACCCACCAGGAGCATGGGCAGAAGATGTCTTCTTTTAATGGATATTCCCAGTGAAGACGTGGTAATTGACCATCTTTCAGTCCAGAGACCATATATGGCCAGTTGTATGATAACCGCCAGTGCCAGGTACCCGGGGTTGGCCTGTTGAATGGCACTTTCAATCTTTTCCGGGCCTATGAACAGTACCATTATACCCAGCACTCCAATACCAGCCAGCATCAGAAGCAGAGTCTTATGTTTCATATCTGATTCACCATATAAGCATTAATTCTTAAAATCAACCATTACCACTCCACTGGCATATCACCGGTAAAATTCATTGAATATCCAGAACCATAATCATTAATGGGATTTAACCATTATTAATGGGATTGTAGACATAAAATCATTGATTCCACTAATTTATTTAAAATAATTATTTTATAATATTAAATTTGGGATTAAAGTTGCACTGCTTCCCAGCTGAGATCATGGGTGTCCAGGAGTATCACTGTTTTCACGCCGGACACATATCCGCAGGTTTCACCAGGATTGATAACCATTGTTTGTCCTTTTACTATTTCTGTGCGATGAGTGTGGCCCCTTATAACCAAGTCATATTTTCCGCTTTTCCTAAGGGCGTCCACCATTGATTCGTTTGTTCCATGGATGACAGCTATTTTTCTCCCATCAACTTCTAATTCCTTGAAATCTTCCAGTGTACATAGTTCTGCGTAGGCTAACCTCAAACCACGCCTTTCACCATCGTTATTGCCAAAAATTGCCTCTAATGGTGCTTGAAGCTTGTCAAATTCCTTTGAAGTGAATGGTGATATGAGATCACCGGCATGTACAACCAGATCAACCTTTGCCTGGTTAAATATTTCCACTGCAGCTCTGATTGCTTCCAGATGGTCATGGCTGTCCGACATTATGCCTATCATTTTTATCCCTCAAAACAATGAAATCAGGGAAAAATCAGTAAATGAAAATCACACTAAATATTATGTTATGAAAATATATATACTTTCCATTAATGATAAAAATGAAAAATAACGAATAATGGCCTTTTATAAACTGTTTTAACTGATATTAAATTTGAATTTATTATTAAAGGATCATATTTGAGTCTATAAAAGTATTTAAGAATAAACTAGAATTGTTTTACATTAGAACTAGTAATATTTGTAATTTTTCACATTTAACATATCTTTTTTCTGATATTAAACTTATTTTTCATTATTTCATGGATGGTTTATTCTTAAACCCCAAATTGCCAATTGCATTATAAAATAGGGATTTTTTCTATTTTTTCCTGATTTCCCCCACTTATTAATCCTTACACTCTTCATATGATTTATTAGGCAGTTAAACATATTATTAATAAACAAATAATTTTGTAATCCACAGTATTGGAGGTTAAAAAAGATGGATTTAATTACTATGATTATCATCGGCATAGTGATATTGATTATACTGGGACTTTCCATAAGGATCGTGAACCAGTACGAAAGAGGAGTTGTTTTTAGATTAGGAAAGGTTATTGGAGTCAGAGAACCAGGACTTCGTATTATAATTCCCCTGGTAGACAGGATGGTTAAACCATCTCTGCAGATCGTTACCATGCCCATCCCTTCCCAGAAGATCATTACCCAGGACAACATATCCATTGATGTGGCTGCAGTAGCTTACTTCAAGGTGGTAGATGCTTACAAGGCAGTGGTTGAAATTGAAAATTACAACCGTGCAGTTAATCAGATTTCTCAGACCACTGTGAGGAGCGTAGTTGGGCAGTTTGCCCTGGATGAAATTCTCTCAGAAACACCCAAAATTAACCAGAAGATTCAAGAAATCATTGACGAACACAGTGAACCATGGGGGATTAAAGTTACCAACGTGGAGATCAAGGATATTAAATTACCAGACAGTATGCAAAGAGCTATTGCCCTTCAGGCTGAGGCCGAAAGGGAGAAAAGGGCCAAAATCATATCTGCTGAAGGTGAATACCTGGCTGCAGGTAAACTGGGTGAAGCTGCTGACATAATCACAGAACACCCGGTGGCACTTCAGCTCCGTATAATGCAGGTTCTCAGTAACATCGCTGCCGAGAAAAACTCCACCATAGTATTCCCTGCCCAGTTACTCAACAGTATAAGAGATATTAAAGACTTCCTGGGATCCGAACTGGAAGTTATGGAAAAAGACAAAAAATAATCCCCAAATGGAAAAAGGGAGAATGTTGACTTCACCTTTAATTAAAATTTCCAATAAGTCAATTTTCTCCTTAATCTCCTCCTAGAATTGCAAGTTATTCGTGGAGCAACATCCACCTGAACATCCCAATATTTTTTTATTCAAGTTATGAAACCTTTTCATATGAATCCACTTCATATGAATATTTTTTTTAAGTTTAACGCGATTTTAAGACAATTTAATTGTAAATCTGTCCTTAGTGAGATTTATATATTAGATTAACCATCTTCTGATTATATGAGAAATTATCTGGGGAAAAAGGATCTAATATTAATTGCCAATCCATTAGGCATGATAATGCAGGGCATAGGTGCAGTGATACTCATACCCATAATAATAGCCCTGATATATGGTGAACATGATTATATCGGTTTTTTCGCTTTCGGAGCATTTTCGATTGGTTTAGGATCCGTCTTAAGAAGGTTGCCTGCTGATTACAACCGATTGAAACTCAAACATGGTATGATTATTGCTTCACTGGCCTGGCTATGGGCTGCCCTTATTGGAAGCTTTTGCTTAATGTACTCCACCAATATAGACTTTTTAAATGCTTATTTTGAGAGTATGTCTGCCTGGAGTGGCAGTGGTCTCAGTATTTACACCAACGTGGAAATCCTACCCAAATCCATCCTATTTTTAAGGAGTCTTATGCAGTGGGTTGGTGGGCTTGGAGTTGTGATTGTGGTTATAGGTATTTTAATACGGCCAGGGACCGCTGCAGCCAGATTATATAAATCAGAAGCACGTGAAGAAAAAATAAAACCCAGTATAGCCGGTACAGTGAAAACTATCTGGTGGATATACCTTTTATACACCATCTTAGGTATTGTACTCTACGTGATCGTGGGTATGAACCTTTTCGATGCCATTAACAATACCTTCACCAACCTTTCCACCGGAGGTATGTCCATTAAAAATGATAACATTGGGGCTTATGGTAGCAATGCCATCTATATTGTCACCATGATCCTAATGATCCTGGGCGGTACCAGCTTCCTGGTTCATTACAAAGCGTTAAAGGGACGAGTTATTGATGTGTTCCACGACATCCAGTTTCAGGCAATGATAATAGTAATTAGTGTGTTTTACATCCTTTTAATTGTTAACGCCCAATTTACATCCATGGATTCTGCTTTTTTCGTTATATCCGCTCTTAGCTGTACTGGATCAAATATTCAGCCAGTAAGCACCATGATCAACTGGTCGGACTATGCCAAGGTGATTATTTTAGCATCTATGATTATAGGTATGTCTGCAGGTTCCACCACTGGCGCCCTAAAACTGATAAGGATGGTTACTTTAGTTAAAGGACTTTACTGGGAGATCAAAAAAATATTATCACCCCAAGGTTCAATCATTCCCCGTAAAATTAGTGGAAAACCCGTGGGAGATGTGGAAATCAGAGAAGCTGGAAGTTACACATTCATATACCTGTTTTTTATATTTGTAAGCTGGCTGGTGCTTATGAGTTATGGTTATAGTGGGATCGATTCATTATTTGAAGTGGCTTCAGCTCAGGGAAATGTGGGGCTTTCCATGGGGATAGTGTCATACAACATGCCGGACATTGCGGAGATTTTCATGATATTCAACATGTGGATTGGTCGAATTGAGATCATACCTGCATTAGTACTGTTAAAGGGTTTATGGGATGTTTTTAAAGGATAAAATAAGTCTATTGAATACTCTTAAACCATTGAATACTCTTAAAGATATTACTCTCAAATATATTGAATGCTCTCAAAGATAAAATTCATCACCTCTCTGGCTTAAAAAAAGGATAAAGAAAGTATTTATTATGGATCTTTTCACCCACTTCATCGTACCCTTTGCAATTTTAACCCTCCTCAAAATCAAAGGATTTAATGTTAAAGACCGACTATCAGGGGGTTTTGGAGGGATATCTGTTGATTTTGATGTTATTCTGTTTGCAGTTGGTTTCCTGGCCCCTGAACTCTTCATATTCACCCACAGAGGAATAACCCACAGTTTCATCTTTGGACTGGTAACTGCCATCATATTCATCTACATCATTTCACGACCATCGGTAAATGGTTTCATCGGCCATTTAATCCGAAGAGACATTAAGGTCGAATTCAGCAAACGAAATGTTCTTTTAGCATATTTTGGAGTCCTAACTCATCTTTTTCTGGACTTCCTGACCACCGGGGGCATACCCCTATTTTATCCATTTTCCCTGACCCTTTACACTGCCAATCTTTACTATTACACTGATCTGGTCACTGCAATTATTGCCCTGGCCGTGCTCATCATCCTTTACCTGCGTCTGGATCCTAAATACAAAAAAATTGCCCTTTTAGGCTTTATGATCATGCTCATCTCCTTTGGTGGGATTCGTGGCTATGCCAAAATGGATACCATATCCAGTCAGACTCTGAGTGATGGTTACAACCAGATAACTGCTTATCCTACCTCAGATATGTTCACCTGGACCGTGGTGGAAAGTGATGGTGGCACCAAGTACCGGGTTTTCACTTATAATACTCTGCAAAAAGAGTCTTTCAATTTAAGGGAGTTTAACAATCTCACCGTTAGAAACGGAACCTATGAATCTGCTCAGGAGACTATAAAATATGCTGACACTCTCCCTGAAGTGGAGAAGTTCCGGTGGAATTCCCCTTACACAGTTATAAATGCTACAAAAACAAGTACTGGTTGGAATGTGACCTATTCTGATATTGTCGGAACTCATTATGGTCCCGGTGAGTTATCAGTGCTGGTGCATTAAAAATAGTAAAAAGATAAAATAATCATGGATCTATGCATTCCTCATACTTAATCTATTTTAACCTTAAATTAAACTTTAATCCAATTTATCCTTAATAATACCCTGTTGACATTTCACAGGCCAGTTTAACATGCCGGGAGCCATCCTCTACTGCCGGTCCATGGCCAGGTAAGAGGTATTTAATATCCAGTTTACTTAGTCTTTCCAGGGATTTTCTCATGTCACCCATATCTCCACCCAGATCCACACGGCCAAAACCCCCACCAGAGAACACAGTGTCCCCTGAAATTAGAGTTTCCCCATCGTAAAGACATATGCTGCCAGAGGTATGACCAGGGGTGAGTAACACTTCATAATCATGAATTTTATCCCCTTCATTTAGTTTACGGCTTACTTCCATTTTTTCCATGGTTTTTCCAAACATGGTGGCCAGGAGGGCATCTTCATCCCCTTCTTCAAGGGCCCGGGCATCACTATGGTGCATGGCCACTTCCAGATCAAGGTAACGGTTGCCACCAATATGGTCGTAGTGGTTGTGGGTGTTTACAATGAGAGACAGATCATCAACACTGCTTCCGGCTTCTTCAATGGATTTCAGGATGTAATCCATGTTCTGACCGGTTCCAGTATCCACGATAATATCTTCAAATACATAGACATTGGAATCATATCCCATTCCTTCAATTACAATGATGTCGTTGATTTTCGGCAACTGTTTCACATCCTGAATAATATAGTTTAGAATATTAAAATTGTATTTTTAGAAGACAAAAATTAAAAAAAAGTTAGTGGGGTCACCGGGATTTGAACCCAGATCCTAGGATTTCTCTTGTCTCAGTACTCCAATCGATCATCATCCGATTGGTAATACCTAACGTCAGAGCGCGCGTTTCATCAAAGACAACTGGAGTCCCAGATGATAGCCAGGTTACACTATGACCCCTAACGAATTGGCATTCATAAATGACCTTTTAAATGGTTTAAAGCCAAGGGAGAGATTTGAACTCCCGTGTAATGGATCTGCAGTCCACCGCTTCGCCTCTAAGCTACCTTGGCTCATTAGATACGTTATGTACTGTTGCTATTTAAACCTTACGGAGGAAATATTCAAACCCCTGAAAACATGCAGTTGTGCCAAAATCATGCACAAAAAAGATTAAAACCTATTTAACTCCAAGAATTACCTCATATTGTCCAAAATCCATAACATCATTGACATTAATTAAATGATATTATTAAAGAATGATAGTTGAGATATATGTACATTTAAGAGGGGATAATGATAATTTCTTTGGCCATTGTCTGGGGAGGGTAGGAATCCACAAAGGGTCCAGTGAACATAACTGCCACCTTTTCACCATTTTTCAGATCAGTGAATGATGCATTTTCACGTTTATTTCCATTTTTCTTGACTATTACTGTTTCTTTGTTAACTTTAACCGATAAGTTATGAGTTTGGCTGTTTCCACTAATCAATCCTTCAACCAAAATAGAATCCTGAGTGTTATTTTCATTCTGAGGATCAGCCAAACATATGCCTATTATGTTACCATTCATATCTGCTTTCTCTTCCCCAGTTGCAAACATAACCCCGTAAACCACCCCCATCATTAACACGACTAATATTACAAACAAGGTTATGATCTTCATCTTCTCAAATCCTATACTTTGATAATTACTGGTATCTTACCCCAGTTCTAAGAATTGTATAAGTTAATTATACTATAAATGGTTTATTACTCATCATCATCTTTCTAGGTTATCAAAAAACTTATTAACATTTCCAGAGATAAAAATAATTCACTTAGGAGGTTTCACATGACAATAATCCTGGATCCAGTGACTATTTTAAACCTAATTTTCTGCATAATAATCGTTTGCCTGGGATATTGGGAGTATCATAAAAAGGAAAGCTTAATCGCCCTTTATATAGCTATAACTTTTGGTCTTTTCGGTATCGCCCATTTAGCTATAATTTTAGGAGTGAAAAGTTCTGATATTTTCATTCTGGGGATTAGATCCATTGCTTACCTGGTGATTATATATGCATTATATAAAACAGCTTTAGGACATTGGAATAAGGAATAACCCCCTTTATTAACATTAAATTCTTTTTCCCACCCCTATTTCCTATTCAATTTTATTTAACCTATTCAATTTTGTATTTCCAACCCATATCCATTATTAAATCGTGTATTTCTTATCCAATTCTGTTTCCAGCTTTTCATATTTTTCCATGGTGTTTTCAAAGAGTTCGTCAAATGTTGAGGGTAATTCACCATCCAGCACATTTAATCCTTCTTCGGTGATACCTCCCCTGGTCGCCACCTGTGTGATAACATCCTGCAATGTCAGATCAGTGTTATGGAGAAGTTTGGCTGTTCCATAGAGAGTTTCTATTACCATTTCCTCAGTCTCTTTCCTGGTGAAACCACCCTCTTTCAGGGAGGATTCTGTGAATTTCATCATGATGTGTGAGATGAATGCCGGGGCAGAGCTGGTTAAATTAGCTCCCAGTCCAAACTGGTCTTCTTTAATTAGTTTAACCTTACTCATGGCTTTGAAGATTTCCTCTACAAATTTAGCATCATCCTCTTCCACCTGCAGATTATGGGCCACCAGAGAGATTCCTTCATTCACTTCTGAGGTTAAACTGGGAATTACCTTACTTATCTTGCCTGGAACAATTTTTCCAACATTTTTCATGTTTAAACCCGCAGCTATGTAGATGATATGGGTGTTAAGAGGTAGATGATCCTTTATTTCTTGCAATACTTCTTTAACACTGCCAGTATTTACGAATATGAACAGTTTCCGTGATTTACTTGCTACGGTTATGTTGTCTGGAGCTATTTCCACCCCGGGATATGATTCTCTTAAATTTTTCAATTTATGGAGGGTGCGGGTGGTGAGAATGACTTCAGATTCTTCTAAAACTCCTGATGAGAGAATTTTTCTGATAATCATGCTACCCATGGCACCGTAGCCAATGAATCCAATTTTTCCCATTATTTTCTTCCTCCATAAATGGAAAATATTCCATACTTATAATAGCAGTCAACCTGATAGAATCCAACTGATTCCAACATATCTAACTGTATTCGTAGTTTGTCAGGGTTATTATCTTGATTGTCCTTGTACTGTTCCGGTAGATACTCAAAATTCTTCTTAGTATCCTTTTTAGTCTGGTTTTCACGTATCCATTCACTCCAGAGTACGCGGTACCAGCTTTCCAGTTCATCTGTAGGGGCCTTTACAGTTTCAATATTTAAAAAAAATCCACCTGATTCCAGATGATTATACAAGTACTGGAAAAGGGATTTTTTTTCTTCAGTGTGGATGTGGTGAATGGCTAGGGATGAAACTATAAAATCATAGCCACCTGATAAAATGTCATTATCCTTTGATCCATTCTCCAACAATTCCTGGAAGGTTTTATGTATGAAATTCATGTTAGGGTAGTCTGAAAGATTTTCCCTGGCATTTTCAAGCATTTCCAGTGACCCGTCAATCAGAGTGGAATTGATTGTGTTATCTTCCTTTAATAACTCCATGGTAAGCGCACCATTACCACATCCCAGATCCAAAACATTAACTGGCTTTTCAGATGCATTATTCCCTAAAAAATAGCGGTAAAATGACTTTAATATTGTAAATAGCCTTTTTCGTTCCAGTATGTATATGTCTGCGTTTTCCATGAATTCCTTTGCATGTTCTCTTTCAGCCCATTCTGATTTTTCGAATTTACTCATGTTAATCGCCTTCTACATTTAATAGGATATGGTAAACAACAAATATGAACCTTTACAAGTAAAATTTCCCCTAAAAAATAGGTATTAAAAAAGTTATATTGGTATAATAAAGAAAGTTAAAGGGAATCTTTAAAAAAAAAATTTTGTGGCTTACTTTTTAGCCGTTCCCTTGAAAAAGTTGTAGAAAAATGTTCCAGATGGTTCTGCTGTTAAGTGCAAATCTTTAATACCTCTATCCCATGTTTTGGAATTGATGAGTCCTGAATTGATGGCCTGGTCTTTTACACCCTCTACCATGGCAATTATGGTCTTTTTAATGAATCCTTCCACCAATTTTGGTTTACTTTCATCCACATAAACCACCCGGGGGTCTATATGGATATCTTCAAAACCAGCTTCCTTTAGGAGAGGGTAAAGTTCTCTTCCCATTAATGGATTACAGTTTAAGTTTGTTTGAACCTTAATCAGGCATTGCCAGGCTTTAACTGCCTCTTCAGTTTCAGGATGAAAGTAACATGAACCATGGTCTCCTTCAATAACTGTGATGGAACCTCCTTTTTTGAGGATCCTCTTCAAACTTACCAGAGCCCCTACCGGGTCAGGGAGATGTTCCAGAACAAAGCATATAAACACATGGTCAAAGGTTTCATCATCAAATGGCAGTTCCATGATGTCTGCAGTTTGGAACTGGACGTTTGATATTCCTTCACGATGAATTAAAGATTTAGCATGATTTAAAGAAGGTTTTGATATGTCAACTGAAGTTATATTGGCATATGGACTGTTTCTGGCCAGAGTAATGGTCTGAGCACCCACACCACAACCAGCTTCTAGCACCTTACTCCGCTCAGGATAACTGGTGTCGTGATGCATGAGGGGAGCCAGGGTTTTTGCCTGATCAACCAGTCTTATTGCTTCTCTTTCAGAATACCCGTGAACATAGTCTTCTCTCATTATGATCACTCCAGAATTTATTGATATTGATTTATGATTTGTATTGAATAGTTAAATTTAGAGTACTATTTAAAACTTCATAGCCTTTATCTGTACATTCAAATTATGTGGCAGAATTTAAAAAAATCTTATAAAAAAATGAATGAATCAGTTTACTCATTAAGAATCTGGGGGAGATTCGTCATGACTTCTTCTGGGCTTTTTGATGCTATTAATATCTTTAGAACTTCTTTATCCGGTTGGGAGAATATGTAAGGATAATCCTTTTCACCTTCTTCCAGAGGATAGAAAGCCAGACTTTCATTATCCATGGAAAATTGGGCATCTACATCAGCACGGTTTCCACGGGCATCCAATCTGAACCATCCACCATCCAAGTAAACTGCGTTCAAACCGTGGAGAACGAAACCATCTTCATGAATCAGTGACTGATAACAGAATCCCGTAGGAATATCCATAAATCTTAAAAGAGAGGCTAATAAATTTGATTTGGCGAAACATAATCCATGGCCTTCTTTTAATACCTCTGATGCTCGACAGGTCACCATATCACTTCCAATGTCCAGAGAGTGATGAATTTCATCCCTTACAAAGTGGTAAATGGCTTTTGCCATTTCAATCTGTTCCAGACCCTGTGCCAATTCCCGAGCTTTCAGTTGAATTTCAGGATTGTTGTAGTCCACTACTTCTGAATGTTCCAGATACACATTTAAATCGTCTTTTTGTATTAAAGAAAGCATATTAATTACCAATATCAAATTATACTAGTTAATTGTACCAGTTTTACACTTATTATTATTTAAACATTCCATTGAAGATTCTGTACCGAAGATAGATGATATCATCCTTAATTTTGTCCATGCCCTCCAGAGATAATTTGATGTGAGTCTCTTCTCTTAGGGGAGTCTCGCCTCCATCCAAATTGGATTCTTCGAAAATAGAATTGATTGCAGTTCCACCAACCAGTTCAGGGTGTAATAGGAGGTGCAATTCATCCACCAACCCCTTCCGGAGCAATATTCCATTTAAAACACCACCACTATCAACTCTTACCTTTTTAACCCCAAATTTGGTGTTAAGTTCTTCCAGGGCATTTTCCAGGTCCACTTGCTGGTATCCCACCACCAAATAGTCAATGTAACGCTCATCTAAGAAGTCCAGATACTCGGTGGGGGTGGATCTGCTGCATAACACCAGAACATCGCTGATATAGGGCATTTTAAGTAATTCACTCCAGATTCGAATTTGTCCTTTGCTATCTGGAACCACCAGTAACGGCCGTATTCTCAGGATCCTTCACTCTGGGTTTAAATGATTCTTCAGATTCTTCAAGTGTTTCCCCTGGTTTAACACCAAAACCTTTTAACACGGTGTTGCTACCCATTAAAACTGCATCCACATTCCAGTTAGAAGCTAACTCATAATAAAGCTCCACATCCGCATTAAAACCTGTTATTCTCCCATCTAAACTCACTGCATTGTAAAGGATAACCAGTGGTATCATAATAAAACCCTCTTTTAATTTTCAGTACTTGATTCTTTATTATATTTTATTCCAACCTATAACAAGTTAGTTAGATCATCAACCGAATACAGATCATCATTTTCAAGGAGTTTCTTCATTTCATTCATTTTAACATGATTAAGAGCCCTTTCCATACCTTTTAAACTGGAGTAAATCAGTAAACTGGGTAAACTCACCCTTGCAACACCAAACTTTCTCAAATCATCAATAGTAAAGTTGCGGAGGTTATATGGCATTCCTGCAGCAATGGTAACCGGGCCTTTAACTTCCTGAGTGATGGTTTGAACTTCTTCTAGGGTAGCTGTGTATACTATGAAAGCCAGAGTGGCCCCCGCATCCAAGTATGAGTTAGCTCGTTCAATTGCCACGTTCAAAGCCTCTTCCCGATCAGGTATTGATTTGAGGGCATCAGTGCGGCCATTTAGGACCAGATCAGGGTTTCCCTCATGTTCTGCAGTCTCTCTGGCACTTGTAATCTTTTCAACCATTACATCCTGGTCTATAAGTTCAATTGGTCCTGAATTTCCAAGTATCTGGTCTTCGAGGTTCAAACCGGCTACCCCAGTCCCCATGAACCTGCGCACAGTTTCAGGGATAGTTCTCACGTCACCATATCCATTTTCAGCATCGGCCATAACCGGCACATCAACTGCATTCACTATCTGACGTGTCCATTCAAGGTTATCATCCAGAGTAACTTCACTCTCCTTTGAATAAGCAGCTCTGATGGAAAAACTGTAACCAGAACACTGAACTGCCTTAAAACCCGCATTTTCTATCATCCGGGCACTGATGGGGTCAAAGGCATTGGGCATTATGAGAGTTTCTTTATCCAAAATAAAATCTTTTAATAGCTTGCTTTTGTTCAAACATTCCACCCCCTATTTTAGTTATAGCTTTTAAACACTAAAATATTGGATTTTCTCAAAATATAATATTTATGAATTCTTTTAAAAAATAAGATTTCTAATAGAATGAAGTGAAAGATTTTTCATCTATTTTTTGGAAAATACTGGTTAATGGTTTCCCGAACTTCTTCTAACCATAATGTACGTTCCTTTGGGGTGCTGCTGGCCACCACTCGGAACATTTTCCGGTGGAAATTCTTTATTCCACAAAAATCAAATACACAATCCTTCCATATTCTCTCCAGTGGATCCCCAAATACTTGTTTTTCCCTTTTTTCAGGGGTGTTTGAAGTGTTAAATACAATGGCTGCTTCTGCTACCAGTAAACCTTCTGGTACTCCTGAACCATCATCCCCTTCTTCAAACTGGTAGGCCACACCTGATCTAAGCACACGGTCTGTCCATCCTTTTAATATTGCGGGGGGCTGACCCCACCAGTTGGGATGAATTATGATAATACCATGGACCTTAGTTATTTCCTGACGATGTTTTAAGACCAGCGGATCAGTTGTGTCCCCTATGGCAAGTTCAGAACCCTCAAGGAGAGGGTTAAACCCTTCTTCGTGAAGATTGTGGGCATGAACCTGGTGTCCATTTTTCCTCAAACAATCCAGAACTGTCTGGTAAATGGCATGGTTAAAGCTTTCAGGGTAAGGATGGGCCAATATAACTGAAATTTCCATAATATGGACTCCAAAGTTTTAAATGGTTATTTTTAGCAGTATTGAAAGGGCTATGAATAATATGAGATTGTTTATGGCCAGTAAAAATCCCATTCCCCTGTTGAAGCCCCCGTGGAACAGGATACTCAGTGTCAAGAAAATACTCTGCAACAGGAGAAATGATGCGAAGAATATCAGTCCCAGGTTGAATTTTGATTTTATTTCCTTATAATTCTGCCAGTAAATGTAAAATAACCCCAGTAATAGAGCTATGTTGCCTATTCCAATAATTGCTGCAATGTAAAGTGTCCATAGCTCCGTTGTGATATCTACTGCCATTTTTCTACCTCTTTAGATTATTTTTCAAATTGAGTAGCTTTTTTATTATTTATCCACTATTTCTTTCCAGATTTCCAGAAAAGTCTGGTAGTTTTCTTCCATTTTACTGGTTAAAAAGTACATTGTACCGTATTTCTCCCCTGCTGGTATGACTATCTCATTTTCTTCAAGAACATCAATATGGTACCTTATAGTTTTATAGTCCACATTCAACATTTCTGCAAGCTGGTTAACATTGTAGGGTCTTTGGTTCAGGAAATTTATGATTTTTGCCCGATTTACACCACCCCTGGTGCCTGCAATCAAATACCATAGCATCCGTCTCATGTTAACCTCTTTTTAAAAAAACCCTAATTCTACCTATGTTTTATTAGAGTTATATTAAGGTCATCGGATTTATGTTTGTACATTCCCATTTGGATATTTAAGAGGCTTTAAAAAAAATAAGCCTCTCTTTAATACTGGTCAGAATAATGGAAGTATACTAAAAGAGCACTGATAAACAAGCCAGCATATACCAAAATAGAGATCAATGGATAGAACGTGTCTATGTTATTTAAGTATCCTGCTGCTTTTAACACTATTACTTCCGGAACACCCCATGGCGATAGATAACACTTATCCCAGTGATAAACCGCGAAATTAGGTATAGTCCCTGCCACGGAAATTATCATTGCTGGAATAAAACTCCGGAATACGACGGTTAAGAGCAGTGCCAGTGGCACAATTACCAGGGTGGTTACCCCTGCCAGCATCAAATAACTGGTGTAATCAATTAATTCTGTGGTGGTTATAGTGAAACCCAGAATAATAGCACAGAGAATGTTAGTTAGGGCCACACAAACATAAAATCCAATTACCAAGAGAGATACATACCCTAATTTCCCCAGAATAATTTTTAATCGCGAATAGGGAGTAGTTAATATATTTCCCATAGTATGGGACTGGTATTCATGTGTAACTGCGCTTATTGCAATAAATGAAGTAAGCAGTGGCCCAATTAAATACACAAAAAACGCTACTAACCTTCCATAAAAGGAGTGCCAGGTATAAATTCCCTGAGTAATCAGGTCATCCCTTACCATGAAGGTACCTATGGCAATGAGGATCACCGGAGATATCATCCCTAAAAGTCCTAAACTGTAAATATAAGTGTTTTTATACTTCTTATATTCAGATTGAAGTAGATCTATCATACTACAAGCTCCTGTGAGTTTGTAATTCCTAAAAATCTCTCTTCAAGTGTTTTAGAAACGGATTCAAGATTGTAAACGTTTATTTGATTATCCACCAGTTTTTTATTTATTATTACATTTTCTTCACGATTACAGAATATTTTAAACCCAGTATCTATCTTTTCATAATCAAAACCTAGAGATTTTAGTAGTTGACCAGTTTTCTGTAATTTGTCAGTTTCTAAGGCCAGGAAGCTTTGTTCATTGGCATTTACAATATCGATACTGCCTTCCTGAATCAGCTTTCCCTTATCAATAATTCCTATATAATCTGCGATCTGCTGTACTTCCAGGAGCAGATGGCTGGATACAAAAATGGTTATGCCCATTGATTGGGAGAGATGGCGAATTAACTTCCGCATTTCTATGATTCCTGCAGGATCTAGACCATTGGTTGGTTCATCAAGGATGAGTATTCTGGGAGAATGTACTAGGGCATTGGCTATGCCTAAACGTTGTTTCATCCCCAGTGAGAATTTTCCCACTTTTTTAGTATTAATACTTGGATCCCCGCTCAGGCCCACTGTCTCCAGTGCCTCATTTATCCTCTCTTCAGGGGCTTTGAACATTTTGGCAGTTATCTCCAGGTTCTCATAGGCGGGAAGGTTGGGGTAAAATCCAGGAGTTTCAATTATGGCCCCAATATCTGCCAGGTATTGACTGCGGTTTCTCCCGATTTTACGGCCAAAAATCTTAACATTTCCATTATCCGGCCTTATGAGACCCATTATCATTCTTATAGTTGTGGTTTTTCCGGATCCGTTTCTTCCCAGGAAACCGTAAACCTTTCCTGCCGGGACCTTAATTTCCAGATCATTAACTGCTTTAAAATCACCGTAATTTTTGGTGAGATGGGCAGTTTCAATTGCATAATTCATTACACACCTCATTTTAGCGTTTAGATATATGGGGATTCAATTTACGAGGAAATACATTATAACTCCCCTTTAAAGATTTTTTTTATGAATCCCTAGCTAAAATGAGATTTATTTAGAATAAAAAGATTTTTCCAGTTCTCTTCTGGATCAGTTCCAGGTCTATTCCAGATCTTTTCCACATCAATGTTAGAAAATAATTTCCTTACACATCATCCTTAAATTAGCAAAAATGATTTTATTATCTTAGAAAAATGAGATGAATAATCTAAAAAAATGAGCAAAATATCTTGAAAAAAAGATAATTAATATTTATTTGATTTATTCCCTTGTTATCTTAACCAGTATAGATAGTGCCACTAGTTGCACCAGGTTAATCAAAAATAAAGGGAGTCTGGGACCATGCAATTCTGAAATATTAACATCCACAGGAATTACCAGTATTAAAGCAATGAAAATAGTGGATACTATATTTTGCAGGAGTAGAAAAGATGAAAAATATAATAAACCTATGGTAAATCCTGATTTTATTTGTTTATACGTTTTCCAGTAGTTTTTGATTAAAAACATTAACAAAATAATGTTTGCAATTCCAATGGCAACTGCCACAATAATCAGTGATAGACCGATTTCTCCCGTTATCATTTGTATCAACCATAAATCCATGAACTTTAAATAAAAAAATTTAAGGTGAATTCCATTGGAGGCAGAAATTCACCCTTAACTAAACTTTATATTAAATTTGAATTCTGTATTTTCCCATCAAGCACGTTTACAATCCTTTCAGCCATGTTTCCCACGTATGGTTCGTGGGTTACCATAACCAGGGTCACGTTTTCCTTTTCATGGAGATCACGCAGGAGTTTCAGGATCACATCCCCGGTCTGAGAGTCCAGAGACCCTGTGGGCTCATCAGCCAGGATTATGGAGGGACGGTTCACCAGTGCCCTCGCAATGGCCACCCTCTGGCGCTCCCCACCGGAAAGCTTTGTAGGTATCTGATCTACCCTGTCCTCCAGACCAACAGCCTTTAAAAGTTCCATTGCCCTTTCCCTCATCTGGCTGCTTGTAAGATCAGTCCCGTACATGGGTATTTCCACGTTCTCCTGGATAGTGAGGTTTGGTATCAGGTTGTGCATCTGGAAGACAAAACCAATCTCTTTGGAACGGAATTTGCTCAGTTCCTTGGTTTTCATAAGGTCAATACCCGCCACAGAAATAGATCCTTCATCAGCCACATCCAGAGCCCCGATCATGTTGAGGAGGGTGGATTTCCCGGAACCAGAGGGTCCCATTATGGATAGAAATTCTCCATCCTTCACTTCCAGATTGAGACCGTTTAATGCTTTAATCGTTCCATCATCGTAGCTTTTTTTAAGATCATGAATTTCAATGATGTTTTTTCCATTATCCATATTTCCATCCTCATGATGTTGATTATTCATAGCGCAACGCCTCGGTTGGTGATAGTCTTGATGCTCTGTATGCCGGGTATAATCCGCCTATTATTCCCACTGCAAATGCAACCACGAATGCTTCCAGGAATATTTCCGGTGCAAAGGATGGTTGTATGGTTCCTCCAAAGGAAAATGCCAGTAGTACTACCACTCCTACCACTGCGATTATGGTTCCCACCACTGCAGCGATAAGGGTTAAAACCACTGATTCACCCAGGATCATCCCCAGAATTCTCTTTTCTTTCCATCCCACTGCTTTTAAGACACCTATTTCCCT
>AMGN01000011.1 GCA_000309865.1 Methanobacterium sp. Maddingley MBC34
GATCAACCTTAGTTTAAGATCAACCTTAGTTTAAGATCAAACATTTTTTGATCTCATATTTTTTAATCCAGATCTCACTATCTTTTTTAAGATATTTAATTTCATGAATTTTAAAAAGATTATTCCGATAAAAAAACTAATATTTTAGGTTTTATAAAAATTTAAAAGAGGGAATACTTTAAAAAAGAAAATAGGCGTATTTAAAACGCCTATTTATTTAATTTCAACCTTGAAACTCTCAGTTTTTTCCTGTTTGGGAATTTCAATTTTTAAGACACCGTTTTCGAATTCAGCATTTGCTTCCTGGGGAATGACCTTTTTTGGGAGTCTAACAGTTCTTTTAATAACTCCGGATTTCCGGTCATGGAAAGTCATGTGGCTTCCGCGGTTGATTTCCTGTGTTATGTCAAAGTCAGCCTTGATACGAACTCTGGTTTCGGTGACATCCAGATCAATGTCTTCCTTTTTTATACCTGGTAGGTCGACATGAACAATTACACTGTCATCTGTTTCCAGAATATCTTTTCCAGGGACGAATGTGTAGTCAATAACAGATTTTCCGATGTCTTTGCTGATACCGTCAATGGCCCTGGCGGTATCTTCCATCATTTTCTCAACAAACCCTTTCTTATCCAAAATAGTCCTTTTTCTTTTCATTTATTTCACCTCATAGTTGTGAGTCAAACTCGTTTTGAGTCAATTTATTATACTTCTCAATCAATTATATAAAATTTCCCCGAAAACACAAAAATAATGATAACAATAGAATTATAAAAGATATAAGTAGATGAAATTAAGTATGAATTAAGGTAAAAATAATTCAGATTAAGGAGTAATAATACTTTTAAGATTATTTAACTGATTAATCGTTATTTAAGGAGGATTTAAAGTCATGGTACTAATCATAGATCCGCAACAGGCAGGACTATCTGGAAACATGGTTATCGGGGCATTTATACGTTTGGGGGCGGATAAAGAAACAGTTAAAGAAATCATGGAACATTATGGTTCCTATTTTGGAGAAATAACTGTTAACATAGATAATGTTGTTAAATCAGGAATTTCTGCTACCTTCGTAAATGTTAAATGTTCTGATCACCATGCCATAGCCTACCACAGTTTACTGGAAACGTTAGATGGAATTAAACATGAAAAAATCACATCCACTATCTTAACTTTTGCCAAAAAAGTATTCCAAACACTGGCAATTGCAGAAGCACATGTTCATGGAGTTAATATTGATAAAATACATTTCCACGAGGTAGGGGCGGCTGATGCAGTGGCAGATATAATGGGTGCTTCCTATGCCTTCCATGAACTGGGATTAGCTGATGAAAAAGTTTACGGACTTCCTCCTGCTTTAGGAGGCGGTAGGATAAAGAGTGGTCATGGAAACCTCAGTGTCCCTGCCCCGGCAACCCTTGAAATTCTTAAAAATATTCCAGTTATTGGAGGACCTGTAAATTATGAACTCACCACCCCCACTGGAGCGGCGTTACTGGTGAATATGGTGGATGAATTCTCAGAATTTTACCCCTTAATAATCAGTAAAACAGCAGTATACGGTGCTGGTAAGTTTGATCTGGAGTTTCCAAATGTTTTGAGAATGGTTTCTGGTACTTCTCCCATGCCCACTGATAAAATATCAATTTTAGAAACTAATCTGGATGATGTTACTGGGGAAGTGTTGGGGCACACAGTGGACAGACTCCTGGAAGAAGGCGCTCTTGACGTAACCATAATTCCCACTATTGCTAAAAAAAACAGACCAGCCCATCTGTTAAGAGTGATCAGTAAATCCAGTATGAATGATATTCTTGCAGAGACTATAATTAGGGAAACAGGGACTCTTGGTGTCAGAACAATACCTTACGTTCATAGAAACATTGTAAATCGTGAAATAATTCCAATTGAGGTTGATTTTCATGGGCAACCAAAGACAGTACGGATTAAGGTTGCAAAAATTGGCGAAGAGATAGTCAATATTACAGTTGAGTACGAGGATGCTCGGAAAGTTTCAGAAGAACTGAAAATACCCTTAAAAGATGTGATAAGGTTTATAAATCAAAAAATGAATTTTTAAACGTTAATATTTAATTTACGTGAAATTATTTTTTTTATCTATTTTTCCCAGTCTCTTTTTTAGATCAACATGGAAAATTCAAATAATTAGCAGATTTCATATTACATAAAAATATGTTAATATGAATAAATATGTTGATATGAATATTTTAGTAAACTAAGAGCCTTTATTGGCGGTGCCATTATGGTTTATTTCCTCATGGACAAAGACGGTGGCATTGAACAATCAAAGATATTTATACAGTCTTTTTCCTACAGCTTTTTAATAAATCTGAAAACCTAAGATTGATAAATCTAAATATTTATACCATTTTTAACGTTAAAAAAACTGTAAAAGCTAGTGATGTTTTTTCAATCTTAATTATCTAGCTATTTATTCACATAAAATAAGTATTAATTGAGTAGGTTTACTTTATATGAGAAGGTTTACTTTATAAAATATTGATTTAATTAGCATATAAATAATTTAAAATTAGGAGAATCACCATGGAAAAATCAAAAAAGGCAATATCCGTCCTCTCCGGAGGTCTAGACTCCACGGTAGCCACTTCAATACTCGCTAAAGATTACGATGTACATGCAATAACCTTTGATTATGGTCAAAGAAGTGCAGGGATGGAGATAAAATCTTCAAAAGTTATATGTGAAAAGTTAGGTATGGAACACACTGTTATCAAACTTCCCTGGCTGGCCCAACTGGGAGGTTCTGCCCTGACAAGTGAAGAGGAGATTCCAGAGCTTACCATGGATCAGCTGGATGACAAGGAGGTATGTGATGAAACCGCCCGAAAAGTATGGGTCCCCGGAAGGAATGTTGTTTTTTCATCCATTGCACTATCATTTGCAGAGGCAGAAGGAGCAGAGAAGATAATCGTTGGTTGGGATTTTGAAGAAGCTGCCACATTCCCTGATAACTCCAAGGAATTTTTGGATGCCTTCAATAACCTTCTGAAAATCGGTTCGCTGGACGATATTCAGATAGAAGCCCCTCTGATCCAGATGGACAAGAAAGAAATTGTAAAAATGGGTGATGATATAGGTGCGCCGCTTGATATCAGTTATTCATGTTATATGGGTGAAGAATGGCATTGCGGTTCCTGTGAATCTTGTATGAGGCGTAAAAGGGCTTTTGAATTGGCTGGTGTTGAAGATAGGACCAAATATATGGAATGAAATGCCATATGATAAATGATGGCCTGGTTTTGAATACTAGATTTCATTTAGGGATATCATTCCTACTTCACTATTTTTAAATGGTATTCATTATTTTTATAGGCAGTTCTCTTAATTTCCAGTTTATCACCAGTTTCCAGTCCTTCCCATTTGATAAAGTAATGTTCATGGGGTAAATTGGGTCCTCTGCAAGTGCAAGGGTATGATTCTACCTGGACTTCACAGGAGAAGTTATCTCTTTTAAGTACAAAAACTTCTCCCAATGGTGGAAAGAAATATAAATTATTCTTTAAAATAAATATAAAATTATTATTGGCTTCTTTTGATGATATTTTCCTTGAATACCTATTTTTTGAACCCATTGAATGTCTCCTTACTAAAGAAATGGTTTTTTTAACAAAGATTGATTTTTTTAATATAACTTCCCCATTAATAATGTGTTAAAAGTGGGAATATTAAATTATTGATAACCACTAAATTTAGACAAAGTTAAATGTATTATGGACAAAAAATTTAAGCAGGATATATCATATTATGTCTTACTTGAGAGATCATTTTAACAAAGGGTAGATCGTGGAGATTTTTGATGAACGACGAGGAACTAAAAAAGGCCATTGATTTTTACCGTTCTTTGGTTCAAAAGGAAATTGCAAGTGAAAAAATAGTTGGTGGCAAACGTATTGGCCCCAGAACGCTTACAAAAAAAGATCATGTTGATCTAAAGGACATAATTAGTCCTGAACGACCTTTTTTAGGTAAAGAAGCTTCTAGTGATATTGATTCATTATACGTTACCACATTTAGGGTTGGGAACTTAAAAAAACCGATTTCCCTGGCTAAAGCAGGTTACGGTACCGATGTAGTTGCAGGAATAGAACTTGGTGCTAACCTAGTTAAGGCTGGCCTTATTAAAAATGTTGATGAAATCACTGATTTTCTAGCCAAGTATAAAATCGGTATTTTAGATATTTTCAAGGAAGAAGAAATGGAAAATGGGAAAAAGCTTGATTTAAGGGTTTATGAATGTATTGAGTGTGCGGGATTACCTAACATTGGAGAACCAGTTTGTTACTTTGAAACTGGCATGATCATTGGCATATTAAGGGAGTTAACTCATAAAGAGGTTTCTGCTGAGGAAATACGATGTTGGACCAGTGGTTATTCTTTCTGTCACTTTGATGTGGAAATAAAAGATTAGAATTATATTGGGATCAAGAGAATCATAGAAATTTAAGAAGATAATGAAATTATCAATTGCACGTACTTAGAGGGGAAACTATATGGTGGAAACTAAAAAAGAGAGATTAGATAATGTTTTATCATCATTTTTACAGGTAGGTCAAATAAAAGCATGTGCTATTGTTTCAAAAGAAGGTCTGCTCATTAGTTCCAGAACCCCTCCTGATGTTGATGCCCGCATATTTTCAGCACTCTGCTCCACCATAATGGGAGCAGCAGAAGCTGCTTCAACACAAATGAAAACAGGATCTGTAAGTCAAATTTCGCTTAAAACAGAAAAAGGGAATATAGTATTGATGCCTGCAGGATCAAAAGCTATTTTAACTGCTTTAACTGAGATTGATGCTCAAATAGGCCTTATACTTTTTGAGATGGAAGCAAAGGCAAAAGAGGTTGAAGAGATACTAATTGGAACTTGAATTATTCAGTCAAAAATCATAATATTCAAAATTAAATCAAAAATCTGGATTATGCTAAAAATTTATTTTAAAAATAATTTATTCTAAAAATCATAACCACTAGTTACTTTTCACATAAAAATAAAGAGATGATGGTATTTTATTTTATAACCATCAAAGTGTCCCCGGCACCTACAGTATCTCCTTCATCCACAAAGATCTCTTGAACTATCCCTGATTCAGGGGAGTGAATATCATTTTCCATCTTCATGGCCTCCAGAACTGCAACAACATCTCCTTCTGCAACTTTATCCCCTTTTTTCACCTTTAACTTCAGGATCATTCCCTGCATGGAAGAACTTACTCCACCTTTCACGGGTCCTGATGGTTTAACTCCTTCGGGGGATTCAATTTCCAGATATCCTGTGGGAACCACCTTAACCTGGAAACTCTCACCATCCACATCCACCTGGTACTCAGTGGGCATTGCCGATGGAGCACAAGAACCATTATCCGATTTTGGCGGGGCCAATGTTTCTTCTTCTGTTTCTCCTTTCAGGAATTTCGGAGCCACAGCAGGGTAAAGTGTAAATGTTAGCACATCTTCTTCTTTTTTGATGATTCCCATCTTTTCTCCTTCTGCCCTGAATTTTTCAAGTTCAGGCTCTAGAAGATCAGCAGGGCGGCAGGTAATAGGTTCTTCATCACCAATGATCTTATGAGCAATCTCAGGGTCAATGGGTGCTGGTGGCCTTCCATAGAATCCTTTGATATATTCCTTTACCTCTTTGGAAGGATTTTTGTACTGTTCTCCACCAAGAACATTCATAACTGCCTGGATACCTACAATCTGGCTGGTGGGAGTAACCAATGGGGGGTAACCCAGATCTTTCCGCACCCTTGGAACCTCTTTTAAAACATCCTCGTAACGGTCCAGTGCATTCTGTTCTTTAAGCTGTGATACGAAGTTAGAAAGCATTCCTCCAGGGATCTGATAGAGAAGCACATCAGTATCCACTCGTTCGGTGATTGGATCAATAATACCACTGTATTTTTCCCTTATTTCTTCGAAATACTTCTTAATCTGGTTTAAAAGCTTTAAATCCAACCCAGTGTCATAAGGAGTTTTTTTCAAAGCAGCAACCACACTTTCAGTTGGTGGCTGGGAAGCACCCCATGCTAAAGGTGATATGGCCGTATCTAAAAGATCAACACCTGCTTGACAGGCAGCATAATAGCTCATTGGGGTCATACCGCTTGTACAATGGCAGTGCAGGTTAATCAAAAGGTCAGTTTCATCTTTCAGAGTTTTAACCAGTTCATAAGTGTCATGTGGTGATATCAGTCCCGCCATATCCTTTATGGCAAGGGAATCACATTCCAGAGCTTCCAGTTCCTTGGCAAGTTCCACATATTTCTCAATGGTGTGATAAGGACTGGTGGTGTAACTGATTGTTCCCTGCACATGAGCTCCCTGTTCCTTGGCAACTTTAATGGACATTTCCATGTTACGGACATCGTTCAGGGCATCAAATATACGGAAAACATCAACACCATTTTCATAGGATTTTTCCACGAATTCTCGCACCACATCATCTGGATAGTGCTTGTAACCCACCAGATTCTGCCCACGAAGGAGCATCTGAAGTGGAGTTTTCTTTACTAACTCTTTAATTTCCCTTAATCTTTCCCAGGGATCCTCATTCAGGTAGCGGATGCAGGTGTCGAAGGTGGCTCCTCCCCAACATTCCAGAGAGAAAAATCCCACCTTATCCATTTCCTCGGCAATGGGGAGCATATCCCTGGTTCTCATTCTTGTAGCCAGGAGTGACTGGTGTGCATCTCTAAAAGCGGTTTCAATTAGCCTAATTTTAGTCATAGTGACCCTCAAATATTGGATAAATTTTTATTAATATAATCTTAATTTCCTTATATAGATAGTGCAAACTTCCTTATATCCTTACCTTTACCACATGGATTGACTTGTTATTGACCAGTATTATATTTGAAAAAAATAGGATCCAGGGATGGAACTAAAAAAGATAAATAAACTTTTTCGGTACTACTTTTATCGTGATCGAGTCACTTCAACATATTTTTTCAGGAAATCTCCCCAACCTGTCTCTTTTGTAAAATCAAGTCCTGCATAAAGGGGTGAGACTAAACGAGTGGGGAAATAAATGGCAACACCGTGGGAATGTTCCATGGCAGTACCAAGGCTACCTGATGCAATCACTAATCCAGAAGTTCCCTTGATGGTGGATATAAGGGTGTCACAAGCATTTTTTATATTGTTAGAGACAGAAGCTGATTTTAGTAACTGGCAAAGATCAACTAGATCTACGTTGTCTGCAGTATTATAATCCTGTACTTTGTTGCGTACATTAACAATAGCTGTTCTGATTTTGTCCTCATTTAAACCAGTTTTCATGGCAGACGAGAAATTCTTAAATGCATTGGTGAATTGGGAAGATGCCATTAGATCACAGGCAGAATGTGTTACGGCCTCACCAGATCCATTATATGATGCGATATATTTTTGGACAATAAGCTTGCTCAGAGCATCAGGAGTCATATCTGGCTTTTTAGATAATTCATTTAGGATGGTATCGTAAGGCCAGCCATCAAGGGGTTCTGTTTCTTCTGAACCCACTGTATATAGCACAGCATCCTTCATCTGATACACAACTTCAGCCATACTCATGAGACAGGCGTCCATCCCCAAAATATCAATTTTATGCCCAATTTTTGTCTTTGCACCATTCAGGATTTTCTTTGTCTCCAGATTATCCAGGAAATCCTTGGCATTATCATCTAATAGGATGGCACGTTCCATTTCCCCATCAGCTGCTGAACGTTTGGCAGCTTCTTCTACAGTTGTTCTAAATAGAGCATGCCTAAGGATAGATGGTCGAGTTAGACGTGCATCCTGGCCACGTTCACCTGCATATATGTCAGTATCATCCCATCCCTGACCATGGTTCCAAAGAACAAGTAGATAGTGATCTGCAGGATAATTATCCACGCCCCAATTGATAAAATCGGTTATAGCTGCAGGATCTCCAGTGTTGATCTCTCCCAGTGACTGTACAACATCTGCATCTATTGATGTGTCCTTTTGCAGATAGAAACGTCTGGTAGGTAAACCTGATTGGTAACGGTCAAATTGGGCAATGATATTTATTTCTTTGGTTGACCCCACATTCTTCATTTCATTGAGATCAATAACCCCATTGTTGTCTAAATTGTTATCTCCTGCCATATAGACCATGAAGGTCCATTTCTTTTTGTTGTTTGACATATTTTTTCCCTCATTAAACAAACCTAACAATTTTTTATTATATTAAAATATGAAATTAATAATATAAAAATATATTATAAAGATTTAAATAGTTTTAAATCAAATAATATGGTTAATTAATCAATATTAAATATATTTAATTGATATTTTGTCTTTAAAAATTAAAATTAAATTAAATAGGCAATTTACACAGGCAATAACAAAATACATGATAATTAATATTAATTTATGTTATGAATTAAAGTCATGAAATTTGTGTCAATTGGATAAGTCTCAAACCCATTGGATGAATAATTTCATGGATAAAAACACAATACAAAGGGGGGTTTTCAATGAATGAACCAACAGATAAACAGAAAAGAGCATTGGAAAATTTGAAAGAAATGGATGAAAATGTTAGAATCAGGTGGAGTAAAAAAACTGGTGCACCTGCCAGAGTAAGGGGGAATCTTTCGGCTCCAAGAGAAGGAGATCCTGAAGAAATAGCCAAAAAGTTCCTAACTGATCATAATGAACTTTTCGCAATGGATATCCCTCAAGAGGAAGTAGAACTTAAGGAACTCAGTACAGATTCAGAAGATAACCAGCACCTTAAGTTCCGTCAACTATATAAAGGCGTCCAGGTATTTGGCCGTCAGGTTATCGTACACATGGACAGTGAAAACGTTGTTAAAGGTGTGAATGGAAAAATAATTAGAAATACTGAAATTGAACTACCAAATAAACCAGAAATATCAGCGGAGGAAGCTTTGAAAATCGTGATGAAAGATGATGTTAATAATAATAAATTGCCGGATACTGATCCCAAACTGCAGGTTCTCTATCATAATGAAAAAAGTAATTTAACATGGCATGTCACGGTAACTGGTACTGATAAAGGCTTGTATAATCAGAAAATTTCTGCACTCTGGGAATATTTTGTTGATGCTCTGACAGGTAAGGTTATATGGCGTTACAATAACCTGCAGAGTCAAAATATTACTAAAGGTAGTGGGAAAGGATTTTATTCTGGTAATGTCCGGCTGAACACCGTGCGAAACCAGAGTGCCAAGAATTACCAACTGGAAGATCAAAGTATCTCAACTGGGACACGTATCTACACTCATGACGCTGATGGAAAAAATTTAACCCATTTAAAAGCTCCAGTGGCGGCTGATAGCAATAACCAATGGGATGGGGCAGATCAGCGGTCTGAGGTTGATTGCCATATTTTCACTCGCAAAGTTTACGATTATTTTTTAAAAGAACATGTTCGTAATAGTTATGATGATGCAGGCAGTGCTATGCACATAGTAGCTCATTACACGGATCCAGAAGATGGCCCGCTGAATGCTTTCTGGGCAGGAAATGTAAAGTGTGTGCTGGTGGGTGATGGTGATAATAAAAACTTGAAACCCCTCTGTGCCTTGGATGTCTTGGCTCATGAGTGGACTCATGCTGTAACCCAACACACAGCAGGACTTAAATATTATGATGAGTACGGTGCTTTAAATGAAGCCATTTCTGACATATTTGCAGCATTTGTAGACAAGGATTGGTTAATGGGTGAAGATATATGGCTTTATAAATCTGAAGCCCCAGCAATGCGAAACATGGCCGATCCAACCAATGGTGGCAAATATAATCCATCAAAACCTCAAAATAGTGTGGGAAAGGGACACCAACCAGACCATATGAAAGATAAATATACAGGTGGTGATGATGGGGGCGGAGTGCATTACAACAGTGGAATAATGAATAAAGTAGCATACTTAGTATCAACCGGAGGCTCTCATCGAGGAATAAAGATATGCAAAGGATTAGGAAAAAAGATGACAGGTAAACTGTATTACCATGCACTCATTCACCATTTAACTCCCACTTCAGGATTCACAGCCATGAGAGAAGCACTACTTGACTCCCTAGAAGACATAAATAAAAACGATAATAATTATGAAAAGTGGAGAGCGAGTATTAAAAATGCATTTGCTGCAGTGGGTGTGGGTGAAGCAGTTGTTTGTCCGTGATGATATGGTTAAACAAGATACAGAATCTTTATTCACTTTTTATTAGTTAACTATCTGTTCCATAAACTACGCAGTAAGTAGCACATATAATTTATAAAAAAACAAAGTAATTACTTGTATTTTGGAATAATATTGCTTGTATATTAGTATTTTTGCGTTTAATGTCAAAAATCAGGTTTAATTAATTAAGATTTAAACACTTAAAATTGAAAAATAAAAGAATTTAGGGTGTTTTGGCAAAAACACTGGTTTAATTAAAAATAGTAAGTTGTGAATAAAAACAGTAACTTGTGAACTGGATTTATTAAACATTAGAAAAATTGATTAATGTCGGGAAATTTACCTTTCCCGCTCACCCTCAATAAACTCATCCACCATTTCCACGGCCACGTCATCAGTGAACTGCTCAGGGGGGTGTTTCATGGTGTAGGCACTGATGGATGTAAGTTGCCCACCAACTTCTCTTTCCAGAGCTAATTTACAGCACCTTACAGCATCTATCACGCATCCTGCTGAGTTGGGTGAGTCTTCCACACTGAGGCGGAGTTCGATGTTCATGGGAACATCCCCAAAGGTTTTACCCTCCATTCGAAGGAAGCAGAGCTTGTTATCTTTCTGCCAGGGTACGTAATCAGAGGGGCCGATGTGGATGTTCTCGGGATCCATTCTTTCCCCTAAGACCGACTGTACTGCTTCGGTTTTTGATTCTTTTTTAGAATCCAGCCGGTTACGGTTGAGCATATTCAAAAAGTCAGTGTTTCCACCGGTGTTAAGTTGATAGGTTCGCTCCAGCTTCACACCCCGTTCACGGAAGAGGTTGGCCAGGGTTCGATGCGTGATGGTTGCTCCGATCTGGGCTTTAATATCGTCTCCAACCATAGGTATTCCTTTTTCTTCAAAACGGGCTGACCATGATGGGTCGCTGACAATGAATACTGGCATGCAGTTTATGAATGCACAACCTGCTTCCAGGGCACATTCTGCATAAAACCTGGCAGCTTTTTCAGATCCCACTGGTAAATAGTTCAGCAGAATTTCTGCTCCACTATCCTGAAGTCTCTTGACAATATATTTTTTGTTATTTTCAGACTCTTCTGAAACCACGAAAGTGTGATTTTCAGGATATTCTGCCATGTGTGGAGCTACACCGTCCAAAATACATCCCATTTCTACTTTTACTCCACTTGGTTTGATATCTGGACAGAAAACCGTAGTGCAGTTAGGTGGAGCATAAATGGCTTCATTTACATCCATTCCAACCTTACGAGCATCAATATCAAATGCAGCTACCACTTCAATGTCTGATGGTTTGTATCCTCCGATTTCCCAGTGCATAAGGCCTATTGCTTCTTCTGGCTTTTTGTCCGCGTAGTAATAGATACCCTGGATCAGTGAACTGGCACAATTGCCAATACCAATTATCGCTACCCTTATCTTTTCCAATTTAACACCTTCTAAAAAAAACACCAATATCACCTTAATAGTGATGGTTGATGTTATGATAAAATCAATACCCTCATTTTATGGTTCATAAGCTTAATTAACTTCTTCTGAGTGTAAAGTTAGCCTAATATACTATTAAATGTTTCGTCCAATCATCTATTAAAAGTTTGTGAAAAGCAGTTTTGATGCTACTATTTAATTGGAGTTTATGGTCATAAATTGTTTGAAATGTTATTTAGTCATGGTTTCAAGGGCTAATAATCCCATTGATCCAGCAACAGTTAAACCTATACTCCATATGATAATTCCTATACTCATCCATAGTATTAGGACATTTTTCCGGGCACCGAGTGCAATTCCCACCGCAGCACCAAAAGGAGCTCCAAAAATTAATGGTGACAATAAACCCAGACCAATAACTCCATATTTATTCCACACATTATACAAACGGGTTTCTTTTAATGCTTCTTCATCACCATATTTCCATTTTAATAAACGGGCCCTTAAATTATCGCCCAGGAGAGTAACGCAAATTGCAGCTAATATGGCACCCGCAGCAGCTACAGTGGCGATTATGATGGGATTAATATCCATAACCAACCCCAGGGGGATGCCCAGCCATAATTCGGCCACACTGGCTATGAAAACAATGAGAATAGATTCCAGGTTCATAGTGTAAATTAGTGATTATCCATATAAAAAAGTGAGTATCAAATGTAGAAAGACCATCTAATGTAAAACTGTTACTTACATAATAAGAAAGACCATCTGTAAAATTGTTACTTACAAATTAAATACGGTGAAAGATGTCAAAAAAAATATTATTAACACCTAACTTACATTTATGGCTAAAAATGAGAATATCCACCATAAAATTATTAGACTGATGGTTGAGATAATTGGCAATTTCTCTTCAGTCGCACTCTTTGTCTTAGAACTAACCCTCCATGTTAATAACAGGATTAATATCAGTATAAAACTGTTTAAAAGTCCTAATATGTTCAGGGGGTTTTTATACATAACCCATACCCATACCAGGGTGGTTATGATAGTTCCCAGCCACAGTACTGGTGCCACTACGCCTCCTACTTTGAAGGTGATTTTTGTTATTTCTTCAGATTTCCTGGATTTAACCATGAGAGCAAAAAGAGTCATGAGACTTCCCAGTGCCAGTATAATACCCAGGAACTCGAAAAATAGTGTGGAGACTGGTTTGCTGAAGAACTGTTCCTTTAGAAGGGGTAAAGTGAAAATGGCGGTGATGGCTTCGTTGGCAGGGAAACTTTCAATCTTTCCAATGGCAATGGAGTACTTGCCCTGGTTCTTGGAGTTGAACACTTTTATGTTGTAGGTGCCAGCAGGAACTTGCAGGGTTGCTTCTGGACCTTTGAGATAGTAATCTCCTCCGAACTCCTCAAAGTAAGGGGTCCAGGTGGAGTTAGTTCCATTTAAAAACATCACCACATTTCCAGAGGTGTCAGTGACCTCTGCAGATACAAATTCACCACCCTGCCCCGGACTGGCGGGTACCAGTAGATTTACATATAACTGAAAGGGTTTATCAGAATTTATTTGATAATAGGCTGGTTTACCCTTTAAATCCCCATAAAACGCCTGGGATATTTCTGGATTATCCACAATGATTGGGTTTTCAACGGATACTGAAGTGCCAGTATCCAGACGGGGTTGATGGGCGCTCACTATGGATAAGGATGCCAATAATAATACAAAAATAACTGTTATTAATCCCAGATTAGTATTTGGAATTTTTAACATGACTATATTTCTGTTAATTTTAATATTTTAATATTTCTGCACCTTAACAAATATGTGGGGACATAAGTAGATAATAAACTATCTTTGGCGTAGTAAACCGTGATAAACTGGTTGATTTTGGGGTAATTTTTTCATCAGAATAAAATTTTACTTTAAATCTTCAAAAATCGAATATCCAAAAATCACAAGGTAAAAATAATAAAAGGAGTGAAGCCTCCAGAAATATGGAGGTTTTTCCATGGAGGTGGATAAAAAAAAGCGTCTGGAGGCTTCCCTATAACCAATAGGTTATCGTGTAATCTCAGATGTTTTTCAATCTATTTCTGTGATGTTTTTTTGAACTTTTCATGATATATCTTCCTTTATCTTCCCATCCATTAGACTTATCTTTCTATCAGCCATATCTGCTACATATGGCTCATGTGTTACTAAAAGGAGTGTCACATTTTCTTTTTGATGGATTTCACGTAGTATGTTCAGGATTATATCTCCTGTTTTTGAGTCCAGGGAACCTGTGGGTTCATCAGCCAGTATTATGGATGGATGATTCATCAAAGCCCTGGCAATGGCCACTCGCTGCCTTTCCCCACCTGAAAGTTTGGTGGGGATCTGGTCAACCTTATTTCCCAGATTGAGAGATTCTAATATTTTGTTTGCTCTTTGAGCCATCTCCTCATCTGGAACATCGGTTTCCAGCATGGGTATTTGAACATTTTCTGAAACAGTGAGGTTGGGTATCAGGTTGTGGAACTGGAATATGAATCCGATTTCTTTCGATCTAAATGAACTGAAGTCTTTCTTTTCCATCAGATTCTGACCTGCCACAGTGATACTTCCATCATCTGCCCGGTCCAGAGCCCCGATCATGTTGAGGAGGGTTGTTTTCCCTGAGCCCGAGGGGCCCATTAGGGAAACAAACTCTCCTTTTTTGATTTCAAGGTCGATTCCATTAAGTGCAGGTGTTCGTCCATCATCAAACATTTTTCTAAGGTTCTGGAGGGTGATTATGTTTTCTTTGGTATTGATTTGATTATTCATAGCGCAACGCCTCGGTTGGTGATAGTCTGGAAGCTCGGTAGGCGGGGTAAATTCCTCCAACTATTCCCAGGAAGATGGCCACTGCCAGTGCCTCCAGGAATAAACCGGCTGAAAATGCAGGTTCAACGCCCATGATGAGATGTGCGCTGGATATGATTTCCACCACACCCACACCAACGATTATTCCCACAACAGCTGCTAGTAATGAGAGAACCACAGATTCTCCTATTATCATGGCCAGAATTCTCTTATTAGTCCATCCAACTGCTTTTAGCACGCCTATTTCTCTGGTTCTTTCCACCACTGATTTTACCATGGTAACCACAACCACAATACCCCCTATTAACAGGGCCAGAAGGGTGACAGCCCATGCACCTGATTCGATGATTTCCAGTCCATTGTTCATTCTTTCCATTCCTGAAAGGGATGTAGAAGTGGACAGTTCATTGGGATATTTGCTCTCAATGGTATCAGCCAGTGTACTGGAACTAGTGCCGTTGGCGGCTTTAACCAGGATTAAAGATACCATATCGGTGTTTCCAGTCAGACTCTGCAGTTTTCCCAGGGACATGACAATTCCCCGATCATCCTGGAAGTTTCCAGTTTCATAGGTGCCTACGATGGTGAATGTCTGGTTGGAAAGGGTAATGGTGTCTCCTACAGTCTTATTAAGGCTTTGAGCAGCCATATCTCCCATTATAACCTGATTGTCATTGGAGAATGCGGTACCGTTGGTTATTACGATATCATCCAGGCCCAGATTGCTGCTATCAATTCCGATAACACTGTACATCATTTGGAAATTTCCCTGTCCCTGTCCCATATTTCCGGAAGATCCACTGGCACTACTACTAGTAGTAGTGGTACTGTTAGTGCTACTGCTGGTGTCATTGAGATTAACGTTGGTTCTTAAAACCCCCGCAGCAGTTTGAACTCCAGATATCTGTTGGATCTCGGATACTTTAGTCTGGTTGATTAACTGCTGACCACCCTGGCCACCAGGAGCACCACCTCCTGAAGCCCCGTCAGGACTTCCACCCCCTCCAGTGGTTCCAGCAATCACTGTGAAATCTGCTGCATCTGCAGTGAGTGCTTGCTGTGTGGAAGCTGCCAGTCCGTTTGTTACCAGGCCCAGGCCCAGTATGGTGGCTACTCCTATGGCAATACCTAGAATAGCCAGCAAACTTCTGGTTTTGTTCCTAAAAATGTTTTTGATAAGTAAACTTCTAAATTTCATGCTCTATACTCTAAAAAAGACTTTAAAAGTAGTTTTTCCCAATTGACACCCAGATTATACCAATTCTATCCAAATTTAACCCGGTTTGCATTATCCATTATTTAGGTGTAGAAAAATAATATCTTGTGAATGTATAAATAATAGATAAACGTTAAAAATATAATTAAAGAGTATTTAAGTTAATTTAAGGGCATGATTATGGTTATAAGAATATGTGTGGAATTATTATTAAATCATAAGGGGGCCAGTTAAAAAAAGAGATATATGCCCCGGGAGAATAATGTTGAATTTTAGTTGAATTCTCCAGTTGAGATCTTTATTGAAAATTAATTTTTTATTTTTCCACAAGAACTAATAAAGATTTAATTTCAATACCTTCTTCTTCATTTAAGATTTTTATTATTTCATCTAATTTTACATTGAGTTTTTCATTTTCTATATCCTTAATCTCACCATTGAACTCAGCTAAGTTCACATGAGCTTCAGGACTCATTTCATAACGAGTTTCACCTTTATAATTAAAACTCCATATAATTCCCCTTTGAACCAGTAGTTTCAGATTTTCATGTACAGTAGAACGGCTTATATTGGGTTGGGGTTCTTTAATTGCTAGGTAAATCTGGTTGAACGAGGGATGTGTTTTTTCCAGTTCAGTTAATATTCTGATGATTTCCCTTCTCTGAGGTGTGATTTTAATCTTCTCTGCTTTTAATTTCTCTTCCATAGAATACTGTTGGTGAATATGTAATAAAAAACTATCGAACAAAAACTTATATAGAACCAGGTTCTATATAGAACTAAGTTTATTATCAAAATTGAGGGTAAAACGAAGGATGGAAAACTTAAAGCAACAAGAAGAACCCAGTATTCATGATAATACGAAATCCGGATTGCAGAAGGTAGTGGTCTGCATATTGCTCGTGTGAGGGAATTATCAGCCATAACTCAGAATGAAATGGTGGAATCAACCAGAAGCTAGACCCACAATAAAAGAGGAAATGGTGTAAACAATTTATTCGTTTTTATTTAATTATCTGTTTATTTAATTTTTCAGTCAATATTTTTAAATTCATGAGTCATAAACCTTTTGAAATATGAGTTGGAGGATTTTCACATGGAAAAGAAAAAGAAAATAGCGTGGGGGATCACCGGTGCCGGGGATAAAATACTGGAAACCATGAAGGTCATGGAAAGAATAAGACTGGAATTTGAAGACCTGGTGGATATAGAAGTATTTATTTCCAAATCTGGAGATCAGGTTGTCAAATATTATGGAATATCCAATGACATAGAAAGCAACTTTGACCGGGTATGGGTTGAAATCAATGCTAACGCACCATTTTTAGCCGGTAACATCCAGCTGGGTAAATACGAATTCATGCTTATTGCACCAGCCACCTCCAACACCGTGGCCAAGATAGCAATGAGAATGGGAGACACCCTCATCTCCAATGCAGCAATAATGGGCCAAAAAGCTGATGTTCCCATTTATATATTGCCCTCTGATGTTGAAGAGGGAGTAACCATCACCCAACTCCCAGATGGAAAAGATCTGAAGATCACCATAAGAAAAGAGGATGTGGAGCATGTGGAAAAACTGGCCAAGATGTATGAGACTTACATTATTAAGGAACCTAAAGACATGGTAGGAGTGTTCAAAAAACATTTTTCTAAAGATATTCCATGATTCAAATAAATTAATGACTGCTTTATGACTATATTTAATAGCATAAAATGTTTTAAGATAAAATAATGGCTTATTTTGAAAAATAATATATTAAGGAAGTAAGTCTTTCACTTTTTTTAAAAAAATATTCAAACTTTCTGCTTTGACTTCTTCTTCCTGATCTCCATCTATAATCAGCCCATGAGTTATAGAGAATAGATCAATGCTGATAAGAAGACAGAAAGAGATTTGACAAGTGGTAATCTGATTATAATAATGCCCATTATGCTCCTGATTAGTGGGAGAGGTATAATAGTCCCTTTCCCTTACAAAAGGGTAAAACCAATATTGGACTCAAGTCTTTTAACTCAAATCACGATGTTATTATAAAGTTTTAATTTCAAATAGTTTAAAAGAGTCTTAAAAATGGTTTAAGGGTGTGGGGAAAAGATGGATCGACACTATAAAGTAATTTTTGAAGCATTATTATCAGTTTTGATAATAATTGAACTCTTATTTCTGGTTTTAGTATCTATCGGATTTATTGCAGACATAAAAACAGGATCTATTTATGCTTTCGGCAATTGGGATATAATAATTGGCATACTTATTTTGATTGATTTTGTAGTCTTTAGAATTATAAGGGGAACTAATCAGAATAGCTGGGACTTTATTGGAGAAAATTGGGTCTACATAATTGCCAGTGTTCCTTTATTCTTCATATGTTTCAATTTATTCCATCTAATTGACTTTAAGGTGATTATTGGATTAATCGGAATAATAAGAATCTATGCCCTCCTTAAAGTCCTTCAAATAACCTCGGGAGAGGTTCGTGAATATCCTAAAAAAACTAAATTAGATTATGCTACCTTTGTACTGTTGTTAGTCATTATATTCGGGTCATACCTATTTTTCATCGTGGAAAGCGGGGTTAACCCCGAGGTTCCCAGTTATGAAGCTGCAATCTGGTATGCAATTGTTTCCATGACCACTGTGGGTTATGGAGATATAGTTCCAGTCACGTTAATTGGCCATATAATAGGTACAATCCTTATATTGGCTGGAATGGGATATTTGAGTTTAGTCACAGCCACTTTAGCTTTTTCATTCATTGAAATATTTAGAAAAGAAAGTAAAAAAGCATCTAATAAGCTTGGAAAAACAGCAGAAGGGCTTAAGGAAAGTTTTGATAGTCATGAAGAAAAAATTGATAAAGTCTTAAAAAGAATGGATGAAATCGAGAATAAACTTGATGAAATGGAAAATAAACGTTAAAAATTCCAATCAGCTAGTTTAAACTCTTTTACATACTCTTTGTATATATTCTGATTTTTTAACCCTGATTTTTTTGTATTTTATTATCTCATGATAGTCCTTTTTTTTAGAAATCTTTTTATAGTTATTCTACATATAGAATATAATATGGTTAGAATATCTGATTTGGAAGCATCCATTTTGGGCCTGATTTATGAAGAATCACAATACGGATACCAGCTTGAAAAGACTATTGAAGGGTGGGGAATGCGTAATTGGACAACCATAGGGTTTTCATCCATTTATTACGTCTTAAAGAAGTTGGAGAAGAAGGAACTGGTCTCATCAAAACTTGAAAAAGTGGAGGGAAAACCATCACGCAAAGTTTTCACCATCACTGACCTGGGAAGGGAAACCATGGAGGAGAAGATCCGCGACCTTCTCTCCTGGAATAAAAAAATAATTTCACCCATTGACCTGGGCTTAGCTTATCTTAACTATCTCCAACCAGAAACAGTCATCAAATGCCTGGAAAATTACATGGAATCAGCACAGGGCAGGATCAAATTCCTTGAAAGTTCAGTGAAGACTCAGGAAGAATTAAGTGCCCCCTACTATGTTGTTGCACTTTTCAGCAGGCCACTGGCCAACCTTAAAACAGAAATGGCCTGGGTGGAAGAATTCATTGAAAAAATTAAAAAAGAGGAGAATCTTTAAAAAGAGTATCCCTTTGAAGTCTTAGATTAATACTTTAAAATCTTGAAATCACGTTATGAGGTGAAATGATGGAAATAAAAGAAAAAAAGATGGAAAAAAGACAGGTAGCATACATAACGTATAAAGGATCCTATGAGGAAGTTCCAGTTCTAATGGGTGAAATTGTTGGATTCATAATGGCTAAAGGCCTGCAGATGATGGGTCCACCATTCGGAGTTTATTACAACAGCCCTGAAGAAGTGCCAGTTGAAGAACTCCAGTACGAGGTGGGAATGCCCTTTGACGGAGACGCAGAAGAAGAAGGACGGGTTAAAATAAAAACAGTACAGGAACAATTGGTTCTTTCAACAGTTTACGAAGGTCCATACAGTGGCTGTGGTATGGCAATCGGTGCATTAGCTGAATACGCCTACAAAAATGACTATGAAATCATTGGCCCACCAGTGGAAACCTACATTTCCGATCCCAATGAAACCCCAGAAAGCGAGCTAATAACTGAAATGTGCTTCCCTGTGATGAAAAAATAACACTGGAGTACGTTAATCATCCTTATATTTTTTTCAATTCAGAGATTAAAATTATGTTAATTAAGAGAAATTATTATCAATTCCAGATTGGAATTGCAGTAATTCATGGTTAGGAGTTTTAAAAACATGAACCGGTATCTAAAAATAATATTATTCGGATTTTTAGTCTGGCTAGTCCCATTTATAGTATCATTCTTCATGTACCCACTTAAAACGGCAGGAAACCCACTTTTTGAATCAACAATGCCAGTAATCATTACCATAATCACGGTGGTTATGGCAGGCCTTTACCTTAAACATGCGAAAGGGGATCTATTGAGGGAGGGAGCCTTGATTGGTGTGATCTGGTTTTTAATCAGTGTGATCATTGATCTGTTCCTGTTCTTACCGCCCAGTCCAATGCAGATGAGTATAACTAGCTATTTCATGGATATGGGTATCACCTACATCATAATACCCATCATAACCATGGGAATGGTTTACTTAACTGGCAAGAAATGACCTGAATAGAAAATTTAAAAAGGAGGATTATAATGTCTAAATTAGACTTAAAAAAGAAAAAAAAGGAGTTTTACTATCCGTCCACCAGTGAAGTTTCAGTGGTGGATCTGCCAGAGATGAAATTTCTAATGATCGATGGCCAGGGAGACCCCAACACATCCCAGGAGTACCAGGATGCCATGGAAACATTGTTTCCTGTTTCATATAAAACTAAATTCCTCAGTAAAAAGGAAAAATCCCAGGATTACGTGGTAATGCCTCTGGAGGGCCTATGGTGGGCAGATAACATGGAAGAATTCTCCATTGCAGATAAAAGTTCCTGGAAATGGACGGTGATGATCCGGCAGCCAGATTTTGTGGGTAAAAGTATGATAGATATGGCCATGAAGGAACTGGAAAAGAAGAAAGATATTCCTTCACGGTCAAAACTCAGGTTAGAAACATTTAAAGAGGGTGAAGCTGTTCAAATAATGCATATAGGACCTTATGGTGAGGCAGAAGCACCCGCAGTTAATAAATTACATGCATATATTGAAAATCAAGGTTACCAATTAAGGGGAAAGCATCATGAGATATACATCAGTGACATGCGCAGAACCAAGCCTGAAAAACTTAAAACAGTTATAAGGCAGCCTTTTCAATGATTAATGCTATGGTTCATAAAATGGGTCGTAAGGGGATAGTTAAGTAAATTTACTAAAACTGGGTGATTTTATGTGTGATTGGAAATCCTATCTAAACGCAGATCCCATTCCGTGGCTCCTTGAAGAGGATAACCCTTCAGTCAAATATTTCACCCTGCTTGATATTTTGGATAAATCCCAAAATGACCCCTTAGTTGTTGATGCCCGTAGGCAGATAATGGAAGTGGGAACTGTACCTAAAATATTGGATAAACAGGAAACCGGCGGATATTGGGGCCCTCCAGAGAATTTTTATCTTCGAGGGAAGTATAAGGGAACTTCATGGCAGCTTATAATCCTGGCAGAGATGGGAGCAGATATCGGGGATGAAAGAATTAAAAATGCCTGTGAGTTCATCCTTGAAAACTCCCAGGATCCAGAAAGCGGAGCATTTTCCTATATAATGAGCAAGGAAGTAAATGGCAAAGGACATGGTGGTGATCATGAAAGAGTCTTACCCTGCCTCACAGCTAACATGACCTGGAGTCTTATTCGATTAGGATATCTGGATGATGAGAGAGTCCAAAAGGCTATAAAATGGCTTATAAAATATCAGAGATTTGATGATGAGCCATGGAAAGCTCCAGATGAATGGCCCTATAAACGATGGAAACGATGCTGGGGAGAACATACCTGCCACAGTATCATTGTAAAATCCCTTAAAGTCTTCGCTGAAATACCCAAAAAAAGTAGAACCCCTGAAATGGAAGATTGCATTGCCAAAGGCGCAGAACACATGCTCAACCACAGTATCCATAAAAGAAGCCAGCCTCCAGTAAGGGGTAGTTTTAAATGGTTAGAATTCGGTTTCCCATTGATGTGGAATGTAGATGCCCTTGAAGTACTTGGTTTGCTTACTAAATTAGGGTACAATGATGAAAGGATGAATGAAGCCCTGGAAATTATGATTTCTAAACAGAACCTTGAAGGCAGGTGGATCCTGGAGAACACCTTCAATGGAAGATTACAAACAAGTATTGAAAGAAAGGGAAAACCAAGTAAATGGATTACTCTAAATGCTTTAAGAGTTTTAAAGAGATTTTATCCTTAGACAATATTTATATTTTGGATTATTGTCCTTAATAATGAATTGAAGGATGGGTTTTCATATAATTCTTTCAAACCCTGATAATATAACTTATTGAAAATATATAATTAGAAAAAATATATAATTAGATCACATGAACTCCTATGAAACCATAATCGCCATTGTATTAATGATCATTATTGGTTATGTATGTCGCCGGTTTGATTTTCTAAAAGCAGAAGATACCCAGACTATCAATAAGATTGTGGTGTACATAGCCATGCCATCCTTAATATTCATGGCCATGTACAATGCAGATTTATCAAATTTCAAAACCTTTGGAACCATTACCATCATTTGTATTACAATGGGCCTTATATCCGGAATTCTGGCCTACATTTTCACCTACTTTAAGGGGTACCCTGCTAAAACTCGTTGGGGAGTGGTGGCAGCTTCCACCCTCTTCAACTCTGGATTTTTAGGATATCCTGTGGTACTGGGGGTTTTTGGAGCTGCAGGATTAGTGCGGGCTGTGTTCTATGATGTGGGTTCCACCATACTTTTTATATCATTTGGAATATTTTTCTTAATTCTTTACGGTGGTAGTTACCAGGATATAATCAAAAGATCAGTCTTATTTCCACCGTTACTGGCAGTTATCATGGGAGTTATTGCCAATTTACTCCATATTTCACTGGGAACAGTCATTCCCAGCACCCTTAATTACTTAAGTGGTGCTGCAATTCCTATGATAATGCTAGCTTTAGGCCTTTCCCTGGAATTTAAAGGTATTAAAGAATATTTGGGAGTTGCTTCTTTTGTCACGGTACTCAAATTAGTTATTTCACCATTAATTGCTCTGATTATTGTGGGACTGATGGGTTTCACGGGATTAGATCGGACAGTAACCATTGTGGAAGCTGGTATGCCGTCTGCAATGCTAAGTCTGGCCCTGGCCATCACTTACGACCTGGATATAAAAGTAACTGCAGCCTGCATATTCCTGAGCACAGCCCTCAGCATGATATCAATCACTGTTTTAATTCTATTTATATAAGATTTTTAATCCTATTATAAGAGTTGCAGTGATTTATGTGATAATTCTTCAGGGGGGATTTTTTTAATCAACCGGTTTTTTATACTTGGTCATGGCAATCAGAACCAGTGCTATCCCCATGGCCAGTGCACCAATGATAAATGCATTGTGCAGTCCCTGAGAGACCAGGGCTGGTGTTAATTTATCACTGGTACTGGGGCCCACTGTGGTGTAGACAACCATAGCTGCCGCAGTACCCAGAATTCCAGTTCCAAAACCATTACCGATCATATTGGAGGTGTTAACCAGGCCCGATGCAATTCCCCTGTATTTAGAAGGGCTCTCTGAAAGAATGAATTTAGTGTTAGGGGGATTGAAAGTGGCTACTGAAGCCCCTAAAATTAAAAGCCCAATTGCTATGTAGATTAAACTGCTGGAAGGATTGAAAGTGGATAAAACCAGACATCCAATTACTCCAATCACCGCACCCATAAGAGTAACCCGGTTGGGTGCAATTTTATCTGAAAGTGCACCAGCCAGGGGGCCAAAGATAAAGATGGCAATGGGCATAATGGTCAACATCAAACCAGAATAACTGGTACTCATTCCCTTCACCACCTCAAAGTAAAATGGCAAAAGCACCACTGCCCCGGCAAAGGGCATGTTGGAGAAGACATTAGCTGCACTGGCCAGGGATATCTCCCTCATTTTCAAAAATTTAAGGTCGATCAGAGGTTCATGGGCTCTTGATTCCTGGATCACAAATAGCGCCCAGAATATTACTGAACAGATTATGCTACCCATTATTATAGTAGATGTCCAGCCATAGTCCAATCCCTTATTAAGGGCGAAGATCAGGGTGCTCTGGGCAATGAAGATCATGACCACCCCGGGTATGTCCAGTGACCCTGGATGTTTATCTGTTTCATGGAGCACGGCATGGCCCAGGATAATGCCAATGATCCCTATGGGGACGTTTATGAAAAATATCCAGTGGAAGTTTATGTATTCCGTTATATAACCTCCCAGTAGGGGACCCAATGCCAGGCCAAGGGATCCTATGGTGGTTACGATTCCCAGGTTTCGCCCTCGATTTTTTTCAGGGAGGTATTGCAGTACCATGGCTGCAGTGATCCCTGAGAACATAGCTGCACCAACTGCCTGCATAAGTCGGAATATAATCAGTTCATGAAACTGGGTGGAAACAGCACACAAAGCTGAACCAGTGATGAATATTATAAAACCGGCGATGAAAACCTTTTTAAAACCTTTTTGCTGGGCTAATTTACCGAAAACAATTAAAAAACTGCTTAAAACAATGATATAAATTAGAATGGTCCATAAAACAGTGTTGGTGGTTACACCAAAGTACTTGGCCATGGTGGGCAGGGAAACATTCACAATGGAAACATCAAGAAAAGACATGAAACTGGCCAGTGAAATTACCAGTAAGGTTAATTTTGGATTGTCTCTTAAACTTTCAAGCATTAAAAACCCCACCCTGCTAATAATATTTCCAGATTTACATCTTTATGGTTTTTTTTATTGTTTAAGGGAATTATACTTTTGTACAGAGTAACATAAAATTGGATAATTATTTTTAGCACATTTTCCTAATTTACGACACTCTCCTTAATTTACACACTCTTAATTTACACACTCTCTTAGATTAGTGTTAACACAATAATGATTATTAAGTCCTTAAAGATAAGATCGTTATTAAGTTGAGGTCTATTGGAATAATTCTCTTGAATGCAATGAGGTTGTTAAATGAATTATGATGAGATTATACAGGAACTGGAATCACTGTCAAACCCAGATGATGTGGAAGGAATGGCTCGTTTTGGGATCAACCCCCAAAAAACCTACGCAGTCCGCATCCCTGAACTTCGAAAGATTGCTAAGAAGGCAGGAAAGAATCACCAACTGGCAGCACAGCTTTGGGAGGCAGGTTACCGTGAGACCAGAATTCTGGCCTGTATGATTGAGGATCCTAAAAAGGTTACCTCCCAACAGTTGGATTTATGGGCTTCTGAATTTGATTACTGGGAGATATGTGACCAATGTTGCATGAAACTATTCCGCATGACACCATTTGCATATCAGAAAGTTTTCCAGTGGAGTGAAAGTGAGGAAGAGTTTAAAAAGAGGGCAGCATTTACTTTAATTGCAGTTTTGGCGGTTCATGATAAAAAGGCACCTGATGAAAGATTCGAGGAATTTTTCCCATTAATAATTAAAGAATCTACTGATACTCGTATTTATGTTAAAAAAGCTGTTAATTGGGCTTTAAGACACATTGGGAAAAAGAACATTGTCTTGAATAAGAAAGCTATTATGGTCGCGGGTGAAATTCAGAAAATTAATTCAAAGAGTGCGAAATGGATAGCTTCAGATGCTTTAAGGGAGCTTGAGAGTGAAAAAGTTCAGGAAAGATTATATAAACAATCACAATCAATGTGATGTATGGGATATTTCTTTTCACTTGAATTTGATCTGGGTCTAATTTGGGAAAATATTCTTATAAAGATTGGTCAATTATAAATATAATACTAAAATATTTACCATATCAAACCATTTACTTGTGCAGTTAATGATACTCCATTGATTTAAATATTGATTGATATGCTACATTTTTCTCCCTATTGGAGGCGATTTGATTAAAAAAGTAAGATTTAAGAAACTTAACATCGTGTTATTATTATTGATTTTAGTGATAGGAATTGTGGTAATATTATCCTGGGCAACTGGAACTTCTCCTAAGGAAATAAGCAGTAATGGGACCTTTGAAGACCCTTATGTAAAATTCAGTTATCCCACTTCCTTAGTGGCGGTGCAATACACCTTTGAAAATTACACCATAGTGGATTTCTATAACTCTAATCAAACCAGTACAGATAACTACGTTGGGAACATCCGCTTTTCAACCAGTAACCTGACAAATCTAAAGAAGGTATACTCTGATGGTTCTCTTGGTCAGTACGAGGGATACCGCACATGGCAAGGAAATAATACCAACGGTCCCTACATCTATATTCTGTTATCATCTGCAGATGCCCCGGTTAAGTCATTACAGATGGATTTTAAATCAGAATATAAACAGGCTTACAAAGAGATCCTGAGCACACTCAAAATAAAGAAAATCCCCTCCTAAAAACCTACATTATGGGATAAAAACATGAAATGCCCTCAATACGAAGCCAGAAATGATAACGAAGAGGAAAGTAGTGAATGGAGTAAAACCCCCACACCACTGGAAACTTTCAAAAAAGGAGATGGTAAAGCAATCAAAGGTCTTAAATTAGGGTGTATGGTGGTAGTTTTCGGACTTCTAATGGGTGGAGTTCTGATCCTCCTAATTTTTGCCATGTGGGCCATACTGGCAATCGGTTTTGGGGTTATTTCCGGAATTTCCTTCACTTCTCCTCTATGCTGGGTGGTGGGAGGAATATTTTCTGCTCTTATAATTTATGTTGAACTGGCTCATAAAAGTAAGTGAAATTGTTTAATTGATGTGTTAGTCTGCTCCGCATAGTGGTGTATTACATTCAGGGCATTTTTGATTTCTACATGGGGCACCGCGTGTTTTAGGCGATTCATAACCACAGTTGTGACATTTGCACACTCTGGGAGCTCTTCCTCCGCGACCATTTCCTCCATAAGATCTACGAATACTAATATTTTCGTTAATGTATTCATCATCTTTTTGGGAATCCACCAGAGTTATATCTACTGATCCACAGTCAGGACATTTTTCGTATGTTAGTTCTCCTTTTTGCCACTGGAATTTACAAATATTGCATTTATATTCTTTTTTGACAGTGATATTGATCAACTCCTCAACTTTATTATGAATATATATTCAAAATTATATTTATATCTTTTTATCAATATTTATTAAAAAACCAGGAGAACATCATTATTAGTATTAAAATAATGAATAATGATTAAATGGAAAAAAATTAGTAGCTAGTTAAATAAATAAATTTTAAACTCTAAAAATAAGAGTTTTTTTAGTCAATTAAAAAATTTATTGGAAAAAAATCATATTCAGATGTTATAATCCAATGGAATAAAGAAATGGAGTATTTAACAAATTCTAATATTTTTTTAGAGGATCGTTTATAGCCACAAAAACAACTACTCCTATAGCTAAAGCTAATAAAAGTATTCTATACACATTTTCACCTTCTATGAACTAGTTTTCTAAGTTTTTCCTTGATTAAGTTGAATATTTCTAAAAAAGCCTTAAGAATTAAAAAAAGACGTGAAAGAGGATAAAATCCTTCTTTTTAAGTTTTGTTTTTCAACATCTTATTTTTCTCTTTACTGGTGAGGTCTTCCACCACTTCAGATGGAAGTCCTGTTTTAAGGATTTTTCCCCCTCTCATAATGGAAGCCTGGTCACAAACATCCAGTACAAAGTCCATGTCATGGGATATTATTAGGAAAGTTTGATTTAGCTCTTCACGTGCTTTTCTAATGGAATCTGTAACCTGAACTCGGGTAATGGGGTCCATGGTACCGGTTGGTTCATCCAGAATAACGATGTTAGGTTCTTTGATGAGTACCTGGGCTAGGGCCACCCGGTGACGTTCCCCTCCACTCAACTCATCATGATATTTATAGAGAATCTTATCCGCATAATCTTCACTAAATCCAACTGCGTTCAAAACGTACAGGGCTTTTATCCGGGCAAATTCAGCTGGTAACTCCAGGCTAATAGCTTCAGTGAGGTTTCCCAGCACATTACGATGAGGATATAAGCTGTATTCCTGGTGAAGGATCCCCAGATATGGTTTAACCCGCCCACGGCCGAAGGGGCCTTTTTCAGTCATGTCGATCCACTGATCTCCCAGTTTCACCTTTATCTGGCCACTGCTGGGATCAGTGAGACCATACAACAGACGGGATAGGGTGGTTTTACCTGCTCCAGAAAGACCCACCACTCCGTATATCTCACCTTCATCCACACTGAGGTTAACGCCGTCCACGGCTTTAACCACTCCCCGGTCAATGGAGTAGTAATGTTTTTTAACATCTTGAAGCTCAATGATGGGGCCACCGGTTTCAAATTCTTTGTTTATTTTGGGTTGGGGCACATGTTCCATGAAGCTTTCCACCACTTTTTCAGGATCCCCTTTCTGGATAATTTCCCCATTATCCAACCAGATCACCTCATCAGAGAGGTTTCGCATTACTTCTGGCCAGTGGGACGTGATTACCATACTTAGACCCTGACCCTTGATACCTTCAATAAGAGCCTGGTGAATAAACTCGGCAGTAGTGGGATCCAGGGTACCTGTTGGTTCGTCTGCCAGGAAAATCATGGGCTCTTTGGCCAGTTGCCTGGCCAGAACTACTCTCTGTTTTTCCCCACCACTAAGATCACGTGCAATGTGAGTGATCCGATGTGTCATCTGGGCCAGATCAAGGAGATCAATGGCCATGTAAGTACTTTCCTCGGAATCATGTCCCTGGATTGATTTCAGGACGTTATCAATCACAGTCTCATCTTCGTAAAGTGCAAAGGTTCTCTGCAGCATTATGGAGATACGGCGCCTGATAGCTGCGAATACCTGTCGATCTGAACTCCAGAAGTCCACTTCCTTTCTCTGGAACTTACCTCCACATTTACAGTGCTGGTTTTCCTTTGACGGTGGTTCCACAGAGAGACATTCAGGGCACAGTGCAATATTATAAATTATCTGGCCTTCATCTGGCTTGTAATCTTTCATTCCACGGAGCATGTTTATTAGAACTGATTTTCCAGAGCCACTCTTTCCTAAAATTCCCAGTATTGTTCCTTCTTCCACATTGATGTTCAAGTTCTTCAGGACTTCAACGCCATTGAATGTTTTTGTAATGTTTTTTATTTCTATGAAAGACATCCAATCACCCATTCTTGTTATATTATCATTATCTGGACCGTTAAAAATATTTATTTAATTTTTTCATCTATTTTGTCCATTTTTTTAGCTAAAAATTATTCCTACGTTATCCGTAATTGAAATGACGTGAAAGGGATAATATGATTCATTCGTCCCAATTTTTAAGGATTCCCACATAGAGGAGTTTCACATTTAGGACATTTAGTATTGCTACAGGGCACTGCACGTGTTTTTGGAGATTCATAACCACAATTTGGACATTTACAAACCATTGGTGGTCCTGCACCAAGTCCTTTACCTCCATAAGACTTTCTATCCATTAAAGGTTCTTCAGAGTCTGTAGGAAACTCCTCTTCTTCCACGATGCTGATATTGGCAGATCCACAGTCAGGACATTTTTCATATTCCTTACGCGGGTGTTTCCAATGGAATCCACAATCATTACATTCATAACTGATTAACTGATATTTCCCGATTATAACGATTACATTTCCATTAATCAATGCTTTGGCTATTTTCTTCCTTGCAGAAGTTAATATACGATGAAATGTGGGTTGTGAAACCCCCATTATTTCAGCAGATCTCTTCTGTTGGATATCATGATAATCTCTCAATCGGATTGATTCAAACTCATCTATTAATATTTCAATAGGTTCTAAAGACTCTAAATCTTCTCTTTCTGGTTTGAAACAGCGTATTTGGGGTTCTTCTGAAATTCTTCTAAATCTGCGTGGCCTTGCCATGTTGTGAATATATATTCAATAGTCTAATATATAGTTTTGTGAATGGCTTTATGTCTAACTTTCAGAGGATAAGATCTAACTTTCAGAAAATGTTCTACCTAAAAAAAACCATAAAAAGGTCTAGAATTTGTCAGGATATTCCAATTTTTCTGACCAAACCAACGTAAACCGGAAATGCTAAATAATAATTTACTGTTTTTTACTTTAATTTGAAATAAAAGCAAATTAAAAACAAAATAAAGAATAATGTATGTTTATATTCAAAAAAAATCATATCACCCATTTTAACGTCTATTTTTATGGGATTAGCAGTAGCTATTAATTCTAAAAGAATTATAATTCTAAAATACAAATAATTATAAAAGTTGAGGTTGGAATGATCAGATTACGAGGATCATCCTGATTAGAGGTGCAAAAATTTTGGCAAATATTCTCCTGGTAGAAGATGAAATGGTGGAGGCAATGAATTTAAAAAGAAGCCTCCAATCAATGGATCATGATGTGGTAGCAATTGCCTCATACGGTGAAGAGGCAGTTGAAAAAGCCAAAAAATTAAAACCTGATCTTATTTTGATGGACATTGTATTGAAGGGTAATATGGATGGAATAGATGCTGCAAAAGCTATTTCAAAACTTGAAATACCAGTTGTATATATTACAGCCCTTCTTGATGATGCCACTGTTAACCGGGCCCTTATCAGTGCACCCTACGGTTATTTAATCAAACCATTTGATATTCACAAGTTAAAAATATCCATTGAAGTGGCTCTTTATAATAAACAAATGGAAAATAAAATTAAACAATCTCAGGATTATTATTATCAAACTATTTTTGAAAATACCGGCGCTGCCACCATATTTGTGGAAGAAAATAAGATAATTTCCAGGGTTAACATGGAATTTTCTACCCTAACTGGTTATCAGAAGGAAGAAATTGAAGGTAAAATGAAATGGACCGAGGTTTTTGCCCAGGAAGACATTTTGCAGATGGAAGAGTACCACCGTCTGCGTAGAATCAATCCAGATTACGCTCCCCGAAATTATGAAACGAAACTTTTTGCCAGTGATGGTACTATCCGCTATATTCATCTAACTGTGGCCATGTTGCCTGGTACCAGAACGAGTATGATGTCTATTTTAGACATGACCGAGCTACGAAGATCTAAAAAAGCCATTGAAGAATCCCATGAGAAGTTTAAAAGCATTTTTGAAAATGCAGCAGAGGCTATAATCTTATTTGACTGCCAGGGGAACATCATTGAATCCAATGATACGATCGAAGAGATATTTGGTTTCAAGAAGGAAGAAATCACAGGGCAAAACTTCATGGACATTGTTTCCATGATGGGAATGGATAGTGAAGAGACCAGAATAGTTTTCAACCATCTTATCTCTGGGAATAAATTAAAACAGGTTGAATGGACCATAAAAAATAAAAATGGGAAGGAAGTAATTTTCAGGGTTCGGCCATCCATTATAAAAAGTGAAAATAGCATAAATGGTATATTATTGATTATGGAAGACATAACTGAACTTAAAAATATTGAAAACAGTCTTAAAAACTCTTTAGAAGAAAAAGAGATTTTACTAAGGGAAATTCACCATAGGGTGAAGAACAATTTACAGATCATCTCCAGTCTTTTGAGTTTGCAGCGCATTCAGGTGGAAGATAAACAAACTGCAGATATACTCTGGGAGTGTCAGGGAAGAGTCAGGACCATGGCCATGATCCACGAAAATCTGTACCAGTCACAGGATATCGGTAACATAAACTTTAGAAACTATGTGGAAATGCTGTTAAATGATATTTTTAATTCATACCGTGTTGATAATAGGTCCATCAACTTAAACACACAAGTTGAAAGTGTGGATATGGGTATTGAAACTGCCATGCCCTGTGGTCTCATCATCAATGAACTGGCAACCAACAGTATTAAACACGCTTTTCCCGATGGGAATGGTAATATAAAAGTTGAATTAAAAACAGACAGCGAAGGTCATGTTCTAAGTTTTGCTGATGATGGAATTGGTTTACCTCTAAACATTAATCATAAAAAATCTAAAAAACTGGGGTTAATGGTTGTCAAAACCCTGGTAAATCAATTAAATGGGGTTATGGAAATTGATCGGGCCAGCGGTACAAAATTTACCATTAAATTCCAGGAATTGCCATATAAAAGGAGATTATAATTTTTTAATTTAATTTTAAAGTTCTTTAGTTCAATTTGAAGTTTATCAATTGAAGTTTAATCCTCAGCTATTCCAATTGAATCTCAGGCAATCTAATTAATAAGAATTAGAATTGGATATTGTATTCATTAAAATTAGTTTTTAAATATTTTTTAGCTTCTTCAGGGGTCATAGCACTGAATGGATAATTTTTGTGCACTTCCAGTATGTATGGAATGGTATCTTCCACTAGTTTCCTGTTTTTCCAGGTTTTAAGGGTAGAAGTCACCTTCTCCAGACACCCCTTTTTATAGCTTATCTGCCCAATGACATGGATTAACATTTTCCTTACCTGGGGATTGTCCTCATCCTGCAACTCCTCCAGCAGGGGTAGAACATCTTCAGGGTGTGTTCTGCCTCTAAGTTCAATTCCATGGATCACTTTTTTCCGCACCTCGGGGTTAGGATGGTGAATGAAAGCCTTTGCAAAGATTAAGGTTGGTTTGGGGTTTTTTTGACCCATAACTTTTAGGGAACTCATAACCGTGTTTCTCACCCTATAATGAGGGTCCTCCAGGGCAATTTCAAGGTAGTCAAAAACTGGTTCTGCATCCTGTTTCCCAATCTCCCCCAGAATGTACACTGCAGTCTGCCGAACCTTTTCATCATCATTTTTAAGGAGCTGAACTGCCAAATGGATTATCTCTTCTTTAAAGAGGTTCTGTTCACGGTAAGTTTTTCCTAAAATATTGGAAATATTTTTTCGAATGTAAACATCCTCATCAGATGAATACAGGAGGATACTGGTATTTTCACCACTTTCCAGGTCCTTTATTATTTCATCTTTCATTTCCAGCACCAGATTTTGCCTTTCCTCCTTGGTCAAGTCATAGTATCCCATTTTTCCAGCTCCATCCACCCTAATTCTATTTACTTGTTTGTAATTGTTAATACATCCAATTAAGCGAGTGTATTTCGTTTAATGGAATAAAAGAATAAAAAAAGGGGAAGATGGTAATATTAGTTCAACAGAAGCACGCTGTAGTTCAGGTAGGATGCAATGCTCACCCAGATTATATAAGGTATGAACAGGAGTCCTGCTGGTTTGGATATGACGTAGAAGGCGATCATGTTGGCCAGTATGGCTATCCAGAGTAAGCAGATCAGTATGAACCCGCCCAGTATGGAATGTAATCCGAAAAACACCAAAGACCATAAAACGTTCAACACTAATTGCACGGCGAATATTTCAATGGTGAATTTCACATCACGCCTTTCTAAACCCTGTCTCCACACCAGGAAAAGAGCTATACCAATAAGAATGTAGATAGTGGTCCATATGGGTCCGAACCAATCATTAGGGGGAGTCCAACTTGGTTTAGCCAGGGCAGCATACCAGGTGGTTATCTGGGGTAGAGTGGCTAAAGTTCCCACTGCACCAGAAATGAAAACTATGAACACTGAAGCAATTAACTTGGGAATCTCATTTAACTTAAAATTTTCCATTACCTATCAGACCTCCATTTTATATTTAACGGGGTTTTGTAATTTATTTAATTATAACTTATCAGAATGGTTTAGGTTTAACTGATGGAATATATGATAATTATAATCTTTATCATGATCTTGTAATCTCGTGAAATTCCTCATGATCTTGAAATTTCGTGAAATTTACTATCGTGATCTTGTAGTCTTATGAAGTTTATAATCACGAACTTTTAAGGGCCACAATTTCCTGAACATCCACCAGTTTCCATACAGATGATCTTTCTTTTTCAAGGAGAGATTCCAATGGATCTTCTGGTGAGTGTCCCAGTGCAGCCAGTACATTGGGGGAGAGATTATTATTCTTGATCATTTCTATGAACATCTGTCTAACCTTCAGTTTTTCACTTATTTTATCCACTTCATTTATCCGACCCTGCAGTGTCACAAAACGATAGTCTGACATATCACTACTGTAATTTTCGATCTCCACTGCAACCTGAGGATTCTTATGTAGGAGTTCCACTTTTTTACCATACTTGGTACTGAGGAAGTAGATGAACTGCCCATCAAAAACATATAAAAATGGGGCAATATAGGGATATTCTCCTTTAAAAGCAATTCTACTCACGTACTCACTGGCAATGAATGCATCATACTCTTTTCTTTTCATGGAAGGGATTTTCAGAATGTTCAAAAGTATCACCTGCACTTTTATGGTCAATAATTCTATTTTATCTCTAAGGTTTTATTTTATCTTACAAAAAATATTATATTTTTCAACATAAATTGTAAAAAATGCCCTGTTAGGTGTGTATCAATCATTAACCACGGGGTAACCTGCTTTTTTCCACGCAGTCATACTACCCAGAACACTGGTCAACTCAGTGAAACCATTTTTCTTCAGATAACTGCAGGCAGTGGATGATTTATAACCCGAATCACAGTACACAACCACCGGAAGGTCACGGGGTATTTCATCTATCCTTCCCGGGACTTCTCCCACGTAGATGTGATGAGATCCTTCAATGTAACCTTCTCTGCGGTCTTCTATTTTACGCACATCTAGGAGGAAAAAATCCTCTTCTGAAGGTTTTTTTAACTCCCCTGCCCTTCCTGTTAATATTTCTTTCAAATGGTGCACAGTCCACAAATTAATGGTGTTTACTTCTTCTGCATGGAGGTACCAGCTGGGGAAATCTCCTGATAAATAGCCATGGATGTTATCAAAGCCCAGTCTTATAAGTGCCTGGCGGACTTCCTCAAGATTAGAGTAATGATCATCAACCACAATAATAGGATCCTCGTAATTTAAAAACCAGCCAGTAAAGGCAGGAACACCCTCTCTCCAGATGTTCAAACTGCCTGGCACATGGCCCCCAGCAAAACTGGTAGGCTTCCGGACATCCAGGATGCATGCACCATTATTTTTCATTTCTTTCAGAATTTTTGGTGATATAGGTTTCAGGTAAGGAAGCCTGCCCAGTATCGGGGCCCCATTCTGGTTGTAAAACTCCATCTTCTGGAAGTAGGGTGGTGTGTACAGTTCTTCAGCTACTTTAAACTGGATAAACTCTCCCCTACTCATCTGTAGTTGGGGGTTGGTTTTTTTCTCATAACCCACAGTGGTGTAATCCTGTTCCCGTATATCTGCTCCGCACACTGAACCCGCACCATGGGCCGGGCAAAGAACAGTCTGATCACCCAGTGGGAGGATCTTGTTAAACAGACTATCGTAAAGTAATTCCGCTATCTCTGGCCGTCTTTTTATTCCGTAAAAATCAATACGACCAGTTTCCCCGGCAAATATTGCATCCCCGGTAAAAGCCATCTGGGCATCTTTAGAGACACTAAGGTCCCGTAAAACCAGAGATATACTTTCTAGAGTGTGCCCTGGTGTTTCCAGAATTTCCAATTCCATGTTTTTAAACTGAAATTTATCTCCCTCATTCACCGGGTTTCCATAGGCAAATGCCATGTTTTCACCGTGGAATATTCTCGCACCAGTGGCACTAGCCAGCTCCAAGGAACCAATAACATAGTCCTCATTACGATGGGTTTCAAAGATATGGGTTATATCCAGTCCAGATGATTCTGCCAGGTGCAGGTAAACATCCACATCCCTTCGAGGATCAACCACAACTGCCCGACCACTGGCCCCAATAAAATAAGAATGATGTGCAATTCCCTCTGATTTAATCAGTTTAACCATCAATGATATTTCCCCCACAATTCTTATATTGTAATCATACTTATTATGGATCTTCTCAAATTAATAATTATAACCAAATGATAATAAAATAATGAAAATATTTTAAAGGAATGATAATTCTTCTAAATGAAGAATAATTTTCTAATTGAGGGACAACTTACTTCGATATTATTAAATCTTACCAAAACACACTTTCTATAATAAAGTTAATTTTTTTTACTTGGAGGAAGAGCATGGAATACATTATCGAAACCCATGATATATCCAAAAAATATGATGATTTCACCGCAGTTAACGGGGTGAATCTTAAAGTGCCTAAAAATAGTGTTTATGGAGTTTTAGGACCTAATGGTGCGGGTAAAACTACATTAATATCTATGCTGTGCACCATCCTGCACCCCACCAGTGGAACAGCTATTGTCAATGGTTATGATGTCACCAAACACCCTAAAGAGGTCAGGGCATCCATTGGTATTGTTTTCCAGTCCCGGGCACTGGATGACATCCTCACCGGCCGCGAGCACCTGGAAATGCATGCTTCACTCTACGGAGTTCCCAAGGATGTGAGGGAAGAACGTATAGAAGAGATTCTGGATCTGATAGCCCTGGGTCCCAAGGCTGATGAATTCGTTAAAACCTATTCTGGGGGTATGAAACGCAGACTGGAAATAGGTAGGGGTCTGATACACCGTCCCAAGGTTCTTTTCCTGGATGAACCCACTCTAGGACTGGATCCCCAGACCCGGGAGAGTATATGGGAATATATTCAGGAACTGAATCAGAACCAGGATGTTTCGGTGTTGATGACCACCCATTACATGGAAGAAGCTGATAAACTGTGTGATGAGATAGCAATTATCAACCAGGGTCAGATCATAACTGCAGACTCACCCAAAAACTTGAAAAGGGAGTTAAAGGCAGATACCATCACCATGCAGGTGGATAAACTGGAAGAATTCACTGAAAAGGTGGAAAAACTGGACTTTGTTAAAGAGACCTATGTGATAGATTCCGAGATCAAACTAATGGTGGAAAGGGGTGAGAACCTGGTGGCAGAGTTGGTGAACTTTGCCAATGAAAATAACATCTTTGTTTACTCCATAGAACTGGAACACCCCAACCTGGAGGATGTGTTCCTCAAATACACCGGTAGGACCATTCAGGGGGAGGGATAGTCATGGCAGAACTTGAGGGAATTTACACCATCTGGCTCAGGGAAAATAAAAGATTCCTCCGTTACCGGTCACGAATATTAACCTCAGTAGTAACTCCGCTTCTGTGGCTTCTTATATTCGGAACTGGGCTGGGTTCAGCCATAAGATTCGGTAACATGGCCGGAGGATACCAGGCCTTCATATTCCCTGGAATAATTGCCCAGACCATCCTATTCACTTCTGTATTTTCAGGACTTTCCGTGATACAGGATCGTCAGTTCGGATTCTTAAAGGAGATTCTGGTGGCTCCCATATCAAGGCCTTCCATTGTCCTGGGGAAAGCCATTGGAATCAGTACCACCTCCCTTATTCAGGGGATAATACTGCTTTTCCTTTCATTTGTGGTCAGTGTCCCCATGACCATCCCCATTCTCCTGGAATCAATAGGGGTTATAATCCTTATTGCCTTGGGCCTCTCAGGCATGGGCCTACTTATAGCCTCATTCACAGATAGTATGGAAGGGTTTAACCTCATCATGAGTTTCATTGTAATGCCCATATTCCTCTTAAGTGGAGCCCTCTTTCCCATAACCGGACTTCCAAGCTGGCTACAAGTAGCAGTTTATGTTAACCCCCTTACTTATGGGGTGGATGCCCTGAGGAGCATAATTCTACATCAATCTGTACTCCCATTGTATGTGGATGTTATTGTGGTGGCTATCTTCGCCGTGCTGATGATCCTCATATCCGCTTTGATATTCAGCAAAAAAGAGCAGAGTTTGATGTAGTTTTTATAGATGATGTGAATTTCGTTATAGTCTTATATTACGAAGTCCATCCATAACACTATAAATCTCTTAGTTTTTTCAAGTTTGTCAAAGCTCTATTTAACCACTAGAATGGAATCCCCTTAGTTTGGTTTTCAAAATAGAAAGTGTTGAAACCGGTTAGATCTTTCATGAAAGCCAGATATTCGTTGAGATCTGCATTATAATATCGTCTACTTTGATTTACAGAAGGATTGTAAGCCCTATCATTCCAAACAATAAATTCATGACCCATGCCCCCATCATAAGCGGCAATCATATCTCCTCTTTCATCGAGTCTAGCCATCCAGCAGATTTGAACGTTTTGCGCACCTTTACTTTTCAGATAAGCAGCGAAAACCCTGGCCCGATCATCACAATCCCCACCATTAGTCCAAAAACTTTCAGGATGAGGGCCTTTAGTAACGGTATATGACATGTCAGCTATTTTATTAAAATATGATTCTGTAGTTGGATTCTGTGGAAACGCTGTGGATGTGGTGATGTAAAACCCAAGATAACCACTTAAAAAAATTAAAATCACGGCAATTAAAGGCCATCTGAATTTTTTAAAATTATCTTTCAAAATACTCCCACACTTCCAGGGTGATTAATATCCATAGTTCTATTATTTAATATTTTTAATCAATAATTCTATCTTTGTATGGAATATCATTCCCACAATCAAATCCTATTTATCTTAGTAAAACAAACTGTAAAACTTGTTTAATAAATTATCATGGGAGTATTTTTGGTATTTTATCCTGATTCTTATGGTTTATGTGAAAATCAGTGAGGATAACTTAAATAATGGATTTTATGAAAAATATAAGGGAAATTATTGGGAATAGGGAAATAAAACGGATTTTTGATGCGGTAATAATTGGGTTAACTCTTCTGGATGTTATTTTATTAACTGGTACACTCTTTGTCCAGGTTAGTCCTGAAACCTATTACATCATCGTACTTTTCGATTTAATGGTTGTTTCCCTTTTAATTGTACAGTTTATGTACAGATTCTACCTTGCAGATGATAAGAAAAAGTATCTTAAGGATAACTGGTTCGATATAATTGGTATGGTTCCAGAAATTCTCCTTGGAGGATACTCTGGAATATTAAGATACTTCCGGTTAATTAAAATACTATCACTTTTCAGACGGAATATTATAAGCCTATTCGAGTATATTGAAAGGGCAAAGCTGGAATACGGTGTTATAACCCTGATATTTATCATAGTATCCGGGGCGGTAATGTTCTACTTTTTCGAATATGGAGTAAACGAGAATGTTAACAGCCTGGATGATGCCCTCTGGTACATACTGATAACCATCACCACCGTGGGTTACGGTGATATCTATCCCCATACTGTTGGAGGAAGATTCGCCACTTTAATTATAATTGTTGCGGGATTGGCCTTTGTAAGTTATGCTGCTTTTAAAATAACAGGGTTATTTTTTGAAGAAACTGAAGAGAAGGAAAATGTAATTGAAGAAAAACTGGAATTAATGGATAAAAAAATAGACAGACTTCAAGAAGAGATGGTTGAAATCAAAAAAATCCTTGAAACAAACAATAAGTAATTAATAGGGTGTTTAGTAAACATTTAAACTTACAGAACTCAAGCAATGGTTTCATAGACTATTTTTCTTAATAATCTCTGAAATTAAGCTTTAAAACTGATAAGTTCCTTATTCGTCCGAACAGTTCGTATACGTCCCTGAATGGCCATTAGATATATAAGGCGGCAGGATCAATATTGATTCTGTTAATAGGAGATCTTTTTCATGGCCAGGTTTTATAATATACGTGATTTTCTCGACGATGAGAGTGTTGAAAGGTTTATTAATGATCTTATCGATGAGAACATGGAATATTTAAGGACTAAATACAGACAGATCGTGCAGACCGCAAATAAATCTAGAAATAGAGTTTAAAATAGGATTTTAAAGTGTAATTACTAATTTTTAGATTTGAATTTTCACTTTTTATTTAAAATTTTATTATATTTTGATTCATTAGAACCTTCTATTTAAGTTTATTTAGGTGTTGGGCATTTTTTTGGGGGATTGCTTCCATTTTTTATTTTTAACACTTCTACCTATTGGAAAACTATAAAATAAATAAAAATGGGAGAATTTCCCCACTTAAATACTGCTATAACTACTTTAAACTTATATTCTTTCCCTAACTATTGCTGCGGCTTGCTTTCATCTTCAGCCATGGCCAACAGAATGGTATCAGACATGTGGACATCGTAGTAGTCAAAATTACTCATGAAGTCCTTCAGGTACTGGCTTCCATTCTCAGTTAAGAGGAAATATTCTTCTTCCAAGGCCAGGAGCTCCAGCTCCTTCAAGGGACCAGTCATTTTTCCCAGTCTCCTTCAAAGTCATGAACCTCAGAACAGGTTGCATTAAGCTCTGAAAGTACGGGAATGTAATTTTTGGGGTTGAAGGCCTGTTCTAATGATGCAATGATCTCTTTCCGGGTTTTACGATCACCAGTCCACAGAATGTAGAGTATCCAGTTCTGGAATGCTCTAATCTTGTTATCCTCCCAGCACTCCTCCATGGGAAGTTTGTACTGTGAATAATCTTCTTCTTCTCCTTTACGGGCTGAAATAGCTTCTCTAAGTAAATCGGTAGCGTCTTTGAAGATTCCAATGGAAATGAATAATGCTATGAGTGAATCTACAAAGAAAATTCCCTGTAATGTGAAAACTGCTCCAGCAATAACGGAGAAACCTATGAATATATGGTTTTTAGAGTCCACTGACTGGGAAATAAGAGTTAGATTGGAATTCACTTTTCCAACATAGCGCTGGTAATAGAATAGGAAGACTGCTGCCAGAATGGCTATTCCTTCTACTAATATAGCCAGATAGGGCATACCCATAGGGGTCAGTGTTCCATAAAAGGCACTTATAAGGTGGGTAACAGAATCATAACCAATGCTGAGGGATGCAAAGAATAGTCCGAATATTACCAGTAGAGTTGAGAGAGTTTCCCGGTGGTACTTGATTCCAAGCCATACCATGAATGCAGAAATGGTGTCCATGGTGGCATCGGTACCATCGGCGGTTAAGCCCACACTTCCACTCACCAGCCCTGATCCTAATTTCATCACAGCCAAAAAGGCATCTAATACCGTAGTATTCTTGGCTGCTGCATCCGGTTTAAAGAAATCCTTCCGCACCAGAGCTGCCTTCCTTTCCATATTTTGAACAAATTGTTGGGCTTCTTTCTCCCCTTCTCTGGTCAGGGAATAACGCCCATCATCCAGCTTCACCCATCCATAATCAATTAGTTTTTCACATTCATCTTCAGTCTTACCTACTCTTTTATCCTTTCTTTCATTCTCTAACTCGGACCGAAGATGGGATAATGTGAAAAACAGTCTTTCCATTAGTGGCTCCCCTTTTTCAGGAACCTGCTGGTACCATATGAGGGATAAAAATAGGATGGTCTTGTCATCCAGTTCTTCCAGTGTTAATGGACCTTCCTTGAGAAGGGCCATCATCAGGAACCGGTCATATCCCAGGATGTTTTTATCTGTTTTCATAAGTCCCTCAATTTTTTCATTTAAATTTCAATTATCTTCCTTAATTATAGATGTATAACTCTGCTATAAACTTAATTACCTTGGTTTCTTCGGAAGATATGGGTGGATGAATTTTTAACTTTGATGAAATCTTTACTCAATCTCAATGAGGCTAATGTCAATTATGAGATAATCTTTTTTTCAGGATTTAAAAAATATATGAATTTCTTTAATGCTACGTTTGGAGGATATAATGGCTAAATACGACTATTTGGCCTTTTTTTAAATGCAATTGAATGGTTGTTATATTAAATGATTGGTGGTGTTGTGCTCTCATCATCAACTATAAAAGACCGTCTTACCAATAGGGATATAGATAAAGGAGTGTTTTTTTACATGGTGAAGCTAGTCAAATCTGCGGTCAAGTGCTATAAGAAAAAGACCAAAAAAACAGTGGGAGGCCAGAGGAAAACCTATGAATACAACCAGTATCTGGTGCCCCTGAAACGATCAGACAACCTGGATTGCAGCATGGAAGTGTTCATCATACCCCAGGAAGATCTATCAGATTGGGTGGATGAAAACGGTGAACTAAAGGATCTTTCCGGTAAACAGGATGAATACGAAAGCAAGCTCGACCAGTACGAAGCTGATTTTGCTGACCTGGAATGGAAACACAGTAAACTATCCAGAACCTATAAAGAATTATTCAGCAAACATAACAAAGCCCTCAAAAAGGAGAAGGCACTTGAAGATCAGATCAGATCCTTGGAAAGTGATAGAGAGAAACTGATCAATGCCTTAAAAAAGGAAAGAAGGGTCACTGAAAAACTTAAAATGGAACAACAGACAGAGGATAAAACATCTTCTGAGGTAAAAAACACCATTAAATCTGATAAAGTTCAAGGAAATAGTGAAAATATTAAAAATAAGGATCTTGATGAGGATAAAGAAGATAAAGATATCTGGACAGTTCTCAGAAGCCGCCTTACTAAGAAAGAGGAAGAAAAGGAAGAGTAACTTATTGATTACTTTTCAAATACTCTACCCTAAAATTATTATTCTTCTAGTTTTTAATAATTCATTAAGTTATAAATTAATTTTTTAAATAATGGTGGTTCCATGCCCAAAACCAAATCCCAACCCCATCCTGAAATATCACAAGTGATGATCATGGATGGGCGCAACAACTTCCCCATCAGCTGGCTGAATAAACAGGGATACTGCGAATACAGCATATTCCTGGAAAATGTTAAGGGTATTGAAGTTAAACCCACTAGAAACATGGTGGTCGGGACCCAGGAACACGCCAGGTTAGAAATGGAATTCCAAAAGGATGCAGAACCCGCAACATTTGAGAAGATGCTGGATGAATCCAAAACTACAGAACTCTTATCCAGAGAACTCCCTGTAATATCACACCATTACGGTATCAGAGGATACATTGATGAAGTATGGATGACTCCCGATGAGTTCATAATCATTGATGATAAACCCGGAAATAAAGCCTTTTCATCATCAATCAACCAGGTTTACGGGTACTGCTTGGCTTTCCAGGACATGGTTAAGGAAGAAAGGACGATCATCGCGGCCTTAAGGGAGCGAGGAACTGATAACATATTTTGGTCAGCATACTTCGACGAAAAGTCAGAAAAAGATATAATATCACTAATTAACCGGGTTCACAACCTTTTGGAGGGTCAAAAGGAGTTCATGCCTACTAATAATCCAAGAAAATGCAGAAGCTGTCGTTTAAAGATAAAATGTGATAAAAAAGCCAGACCGGGGTTGATTTAACCCATTTAATCTCCTTTAAATATATTGTAGATAACTTTAAATATCACCTCTGCCTAAAAGGAGAATGCTGCAACTGCGGCCTTTTTTAATGTTTAGTCCCGTGGGGTAGTGGTAATCCTGCTGGTCTTTGGAACCGGCGACGGCGGTTCGACTCCGCTCGGGACTATTTTTCTTCTAAATCCTAATTAAATTCTCTTAAAGGGACGATCACATGGAAAACATTCTTCTAGTGGGTGTAAATACCCGTGCTGTGGCCTGTTCCCTTAAAAAATTAGGATACACAGTTAACTCTGCTGATTATTTTGGAACCATGGATCTAATATCCTGCGCTGACCATGTAGAATCGGTTTTAGATCAAAAACCAGAGATTTCATGTGGCAAATTTACCCAGCAATTTAAGCCCCAGCTTATCAGGGAAATGGCCCTGGAAATGGTTGATGATGCAGATGGAATCATATGCTGTGCAGGATCATCTTCTTCCTGGTTTCCCGCCCATAAGATCATTGGAAACAGGGATGTTGAGGTTGTTGAAGATAAATTTTCCCTTTACCATAAACTTAAAAAACATTTCCCTGTTCCCGAAACCTATCTTCCTGTTGACATTTATGAAGCTGCAGAAATTGCCAGCAATGAACCTGGAAAAAAGTTTATTTTAAAACCACGATCTGGAGCAGGTGGTTACGGGGTGCGAGTTTTCAATGATCCAGATCTAGAAGGAATATATTTACCGGAAGAAATTAATTCTGGTGATTGGATACTGCAGGAGTTTATTGATGGTGAAAATATCAGTGCATCAGTTCTATCCACCGGGGATGAAGCCAGGACCATACTCACCAGTACCCAGATCATCGGCGATACCACCCTGGGTCAAATGGAACCCTTTGGATACTGTGGGAACACGGTTCCCTACACCGGTGAGATGGAAATCTCCGAACTTGCCCAAAAAGTGGTGACCCATCTATCCCTAATAGGCTCTAATGGAGTGGATTTCATGACCAAAAATGGGGAAGTGTATGTTATTGAAGTAAACCCGCGACTCCAGGGAACATTTGAATGTGCAGAACTATCCCTGGAGGTGAACATGGCCGAAGCCCATCTTAAGGCATGCCAGGGGCAGCTGGTGGAAATTCCACTTCCCCAAAGATTTGCAGTGAAGATGGTGGTCCATGCACTGGAAAGATCACAGGTTGGTAGTTTGAACTTCCATGGAGTTTGTGACCTTCCACGTCCCGGAGTTATAATTGAAAAAGGAGAACCAATGGTTACGGTTTTAAGTTCAGGGAATGTAATGGAAAATACAACATATTCTGCCAGAAGAACTGTTCAGAAGGTTTACAATTCTATCAACCTTTCATGATTCATTTAAATAGAATTTTATCTTTTAAATTGAATTTTATCTTTTTAAATTGATTTTTATTTTAAATTTGAATTTTATCCAAATGCCACTGCTAGAATGAAAATGATGGTTCCAATTACAATCAATACAGTAACCAGGATTTGGGCACCGAACATTAACATGGATACCTTGGCCATTTTATCTGGGTCTTTCTTTATCTCTTCTATATCAAAATCATATAAAAAGTCATAATAAAATGATTTTATTATTTTCCATATCCTTTTAGGGCCTATCATTAAATTCATCCTTTATTTAGTTTTATTTTTGATATTAAAATTCAGATTATTGTTTATAATTATAATTATGGTTTATAACACAGGTTAGATCTGTTGATCTTTATTAAAAATTGGAATCTTTACTTATTTTATCAGAAATATGTACTGTGAAGTGGTGGGTAACTCTCTTCTTACTACCTTTACTTCGCCACGGTAAATATAGATTTCTTCATCACAATCCTCTTTCTCTAGAATCTGGCACACTACCCTGCATTCAATATTTCCCTTGATACGGGAGCCACTCATCTCGGAACTTATCTCAATATACAGTGGTAACTTCAATTTTTCCCAAGATTCTTCTGGAATTAATGATGCGATTTTATTGAGTTCATTTTTCTTGAAACGATGACGTGACCCGTCTGTCCCTAACACATGGGGTTTTTCCTCACCTAAAAGCTCCTTTAAGGTTTTCCTTCGCCGGGGAAGATGACGGTTTAATACCATTATCTGCTTTTTTAAGAGTCTATCATCCTGATTCTGATCTCCTCTCCTAATGGTAAACCTCTCCTAATTTAGAATACCTATCATAGTTAAGAATATATCTGGGTGGAATATAATATTTAATAGAATTGTTTAGTGATAGGATAATTGCTAACCGATTTGTTATTATATTGAAATTCATGAACTTCATGGGACGGGGATATAAGTGGACATCGATATTGAACAGTGCCGGGAAAATGATAAGATCAAAGATATTATCAGTAAAAGTGGGCTTCCCATTAAACATATTAAACTCTTACTTCGCTTATCTGACACCATCTACATAAATGGCATAAACTACAATGTGATGGTGGAGGGCAAACATGTTCTAATACTACTTATTTCATCAAAACCAGATAACGAGACTGGCGTCTTCAACACCTACTCCATTACAAATGTGCTTTACAAGGTTCGGGAGATGGAAAAGGAACATGATGACCTGGAAACCCGATGTGAAGTTGAAGGTGATCTTTTTAAGATACTGGTGGATGTAAACTCTTAAACTAAGCTATTGTAGATTTAACCCTTTAAACTAAAGATTCTAGTTGATTAAAACCTTAAATTTTCACTCCTGAGCGCAGATATCATTTCAAAGGTACATTTAAATGAGAATAAAAGATTACCATATCGCTATTGATGAAATCTCCACCATTGACTTGGAAGCTGATTCTATTGCTGATTCCCGGCGAATTCTGGCTGAACTCAATGAAAGAGAGATGATTTTGAAGGAGCTTAAAAAAAGCATCCGGAAGGACATTAAAAACATTGAACTCGATTTTTTAGAAAGAAAACGCAAGATTAATATGGATTACGCAGGTGGCCGATCACCAGGGATTGTTTCGAAGGTTAGAGGGAAATCTAAGGTTAAAGAACTCAAAAAACTGGAAAAAAAGCGGAATGAATCCCTAGAATCTTACTATGAGGTTAAATACATGATGGACGATCTGTTCATCCAGATTCAAGAGGCTAAAGAACCTCTTAATAAATACATTAAAAATAGATTATTTGGAGTTTAAATAGATCTTGTTGGCTTAATTTGTTTATATTTTCCAAATGTTCCCATTAACAAATTAAAACTTAATTATATCTTATATTCAATTTTAAGTATCCCATAAGCTCGTTTTATTGGTTAAAATGATAATTTTTAAAATATTATTTATTTCTATTTAGAATGATTTTTTTTTAAATGGATAGTAAAGAATTAAGATTCTTATTTGGATTAATACTAAAACGATTTTTAAAAAAAAATAAGAGATATTTTATCAGGCACTCTTTCTAAGTCGTGTTTATAGAACTTTAAGGTTTAAAAGTTCAGTTCCACTGGCAAGAGTATTAAAATACCTAATAAATCATCTTTTTCCACTTGGTAGTCCAGTGCAGCTGCAAAAAGTGCATGGTCTGCTGTTCGTTCCATGCTTATGGGGAGGTAGGTTTCTTCCCCAACTGCCATGGTGTGTCCGTACTTGTTGGTACCGTAGGCGCTGATGAAACAGATGTGGTTAGCGTTGATGTTGATCTTTTTGATCTGGACTGGTTTGGTTTCCCCTGCCTTGAACTCCTTTTCTTCAGCGGCAATAATTGCCCTGACTTTCCCGGAGACATTACCCATCTCAAAGTCAATGGCTGGTTTGGCATGTTTTTTTTGCTCTTTTTTAACCTGATCCAGTCGGGTTATTATTCTAACCATTAAAGGGCCTCCTCAGCTTCTTCCATGGTCTTCTTGATCATCTTCAAGCGCACGAAGTTCTCTCTTTCCATTTCTTCCAGGCGCATTTCAATGTACTTGACGGTGTTCTCTATCCTGGGAATTATGATGTGTTCAAGGGCGTTCACACGCCTTTTGGTTGATTCAATCTCACCAGCCAGTAACATGATGGTCTTTTCGATCTCTCCCAGTTCAATGATGAGCTGGATGGATTCTTCGAATTTTTTGGCAGCTTCATCCAGTTTAACTGAGGTGTCGGTGAATCCGTAACCACGTTCCACAATGGTCCTCTGGGAAATTTCGGACTCTATTACCGGTACCACCACTCCCATAACACTCCTGGAGTCGATGTCCACATCAACTGATTCAGTGACGGACATGGCAGCCTTCTTAACAGACAGATCACCCATCATTACCTGGGCTGCTGTTAAGTCCTGGTAGGCTTCCTGGAGTTTCTCGGAAACTTCATCCCGGGATCCTTTCACCCGCTCCAGGATGTTGAAAAACTCCATAATTAGGGCGTTTCGTTTCTCCTTAAGGAGACTGTGCCCTTTTACTGCGAGTTTTTCACGCTGTTTTAGTTTTAGAAGCTCCATCCGTGTTGGATTGATGCCTTCTATCATTTCTTGTGCCATTTTATCCCTCTTTTATCCCTCCTAAAAGAATAGGAAGGGGGTTATTTGTGGTCAGGGTGGTATTTGGGAATGTGTTCTGCCCGTACTCTTTTAAGCTCTGCTTCAGGTAGTAAGCTCATTAACTCCCAACCGAGGTCCAGGGTTTCCTGGATGGACCTGTCTTCGTCCCTGCTCTGGGTGATGAATTTACCTTCAAAACCATCGGCAAAGGCCAGGAATTTACGGTCACGCTCGGTAAGAGCTTCTTCACCAACCACAGCCATCAGGTCTCTGAGGTCACGTCCTTCAGCGTATGCTGAGTAAAGCTGGTCAGAAACACCACTGTGATCTTCACGGGTCTGTCCTTCACCAATTCCCCCACTCATAAGTCGAGATAGGGATGGTAACACATCTACTGGTGGATAAATACCTTTACGGTGTAAGTCCCTGGACAGAACAATCTGTCCTTCAGTGATGTAACCGGTTAAATCTGGAATAGGGTGAGTTATATCGTCCTGAGGCATCACCAGAATAGGCATCTGGGTGATGGAACCCTCTTTACCAGTTATACGTCCTGCCCTTTCATATAAACTGGAAAGGTCAGTGTACATGTAACCAGGGTAACCCCTACGTCCAGGCACTTCGTCACGTGCAGCGGAAATTTCCCTTAGAGCTTCTGCGTAGTTGGTCATATCAGTTAATATAACCAGAACGTGCATGTCATGTTCAAAGGCGAAGTATTCCGCGGTGGTTAATGCCATACGGGGTGTGATGATCCTTTCAATTGCAGGGTCGTCAGCCAGGTTCATGAACACAGTTACACGTTCTAGTGCTCCTGTTCGTTCAAAATCACGCATGAAGTAGTTTGCTTCTTCGTGGGTGATACCCATTGCTGCGAATATAACTGCAAACTCTGATTCTTCAGCTAACACTTTGGCCTGTCTTGCGATCTGGGCGGCTAGCTCGTTGTGAGGTAAACCGGATCCAGAAAAGATTGGCAGTTTTTGTCCACGTACCAGGGTGTTCATTCCGTCGATGGTGGATATACCGGTCTGGATGAATTCTGCGGGGAACTCCCTGGCAGATGGGTTCATGGGGCTTCCGTTGATGTCCAGTTCTTTTTCAGGGATGATTTCTGGTCCGCCATCTATGGGGTTTCCAGTACCACCGAATATTCGTCCGAGCATGTCCAGTGAAACTCCTATACGAGCGGTTTCTCCGGTGAATCGTACTTTGGTGGTGGATGTGTTGAGGTCGTCGGTTCCTTCGAAAACCTGAACTACAGCAACATCTCTTTTAACTTCCAGAACCTGTCCTCTTCTCATGTCACCGTTTGGTGTTTCTATGTCCACTATTTCATTGTAGGCAACACCTTCAACACCTTCAACAATCATGAGGGGACCAGCCACTTCTCTGACTGTGGTATATTCTCTGGTTTTGATATTGGCGTTCATTTTCACACCTCACTCGTCTGTTTAACTATTTTATCCTGGATCTCTTTGATTTGTGCGTCAAATTCATCTTCAGGTATGAACTTCATCCTTCCAATATCTTCTTTGACCGGTAAATCTGTCAGATCAGCTGCTGATGCTCCACGTTCCAGGGCGGCAGTGGCCTTTTCCTGGAATATGATAATAGTTTTTAGTAACTGGTATTGTTTGGTTGGGGAACAGTAGGTGTCTACTTCGTGGTATGCGTTCTGCTGCAGGAAGTCCTCTCTTATCATACGGGTACTTTCCAGGGTGATCCTTTCCCGGTCAGGCAGTGCATCAGGTCCCACCAGTTGCACAATTTCCTGAAGTTCGGATTCTTTCTGGAGTAGGGCCATGGCTTCGTCCCTGGTTGCTCTCCAGTCTGCACCCACAGTGGTTTCCCACCAGTCTTCCACACTGTCCACGTATAATGAGTAGCTCTGTAGCCAGTCTATAGATGGGAAGTGACGTTTATCTGCGAGGGATGCATCCAGTGCCCAGAACACTTTACATATACGTAGGGTGT
>AMGN01000012.1 GCA_000309865.1 Methanobacterium sp. Maddingley MBC34
TGTTCTGTGTGGTGTTATCCAGGAACACACCACTACCATCAAGCTTGATATTCGTCACCTGAGAGTTCAACACAAAATTATGGTCACCATTAAGGATATACACCCCATAACTGTTGTTATTCAGATAATTATTACTAATAGTAGTGTTTATACAGGTTTGAAGGTTTATAGCAGCACCATTACCATTCAAAGTACTGTTAATGATAGTGTTGTTGTTACCATTGAATATGATGAATCCAAAGGTATTGTTTGTAACATTTACATTATCGAAGGTGTTCAGATGGGAGTTGTGCATCTCCACACCCGCACCATTACCAGCAATAGTATTGAAAGTGAAAACATTACTCCCTGAATTATCCATGAATAAACCAACAGTGTTGTTGTTCAAATTATTTCCAAAGGCACGATTGATACCAGTATTGTGTAATTCCAATCCAGAGTGGTTTTTACTGGCATTATTGTTGTTTATAGTGTTATTTGAGCCCTCGTTGATGTATATTCCATACCTGAAGTCTTTAGAATCACTGATGAAACTGTTATTGCTTACGGTATTGTTAGATGTATTTTCAAAGTGCACACCCGCACCCCCATAAAGTGTGTTGTTTACAAGGTTATCTGAAACCATATTTAACAATCCATCCGCAATGTAAACTCCAAAAGTATTTTGAAAAAGATTATTATAGTTAATAGAATTATTTGACGATTCATGAAGCTCAATAGCAGAACCACAACTTGTGAGATTGTTCAAAGTAATATTAGTACCAGTAGTTCCATAGATATATATTCCAAAAGTATTCTGAGAGACATTATTGCTATTCAATGTGTCATTAAAAGAATTCACAATTTCTAAACCAGAACCACAAGCAAACAACGTATTACCAATCAACTGATTACCAGATCCACCCAAAAAGAGCAATCCATTAATGGTATCATGAATACGGTTCCCTGAGACTATATCCTGCACAGGATTGGTGAGATACATATTCCTCCAGGCAGTGCTGGATATATCATTCCCACTGTAGGTAGTCTGCAAGTCATTCAAGGATTCAACACCATAAACACCACCAGTAATGGTGTTATTGTTTATCTGATTGCCCTGACCACTCTCCAAATATAAACCCCGTCCATTGGGATTGGAAACTGTAAACATTGAATTAATAATGGTATTGTTATTTCCTTCCAAGAGATATATTCCATAGTCATTGCCACTGAAGGTGTTATTTGTGATGTGATTGAAGCTGGACTTGTAAATTTGAATACCTGCACCATTGCTGGTGAACTGTGTGTCTAAAATAGTGATTCCAGTGGAGTTGTTAATGCATAATCCACAGTTACTGCTTCCAGTCAGGATAAGTCCCTGAATTACTGAGTTGTTTCCAGTGTTATTAATGAAGATCACTGGAATTGTGGTGTTTGACGCGCGGATAGTTACTGCCCCGTCGGTAGAATTTCTAATGAATAATGTTTTATTTACCATCAGGTTCTCGGTGTACTCCACGGCAGTTCCATTATTTCCATGGATCATAATAATATCCCCAGAGGTAGCAGAATTGATTGCAGCCTGAATACTACTACCATTATAAACATTTATGGTTAGTCCCGTGAATATAAATGATTTCCACTGATTATATGCCAAGTTTAGAAGAGGTAAGAACTCCGCTGTTGCTTTCAGGTTTCCTGCCTGGCTGGGATGGTCATCACCTGTTGGATATTCCAAAACGTTAGAGTTAGAGTCATCATCTCCGTTAACCTTATGTTGTATGGTGTTGTTCCACCAGCGATGATGGTTTCCTGTTTCCTGATTCAGGTCATTAATGTTTGGATTACCCCCGTTAGTGGTTAAAACATTATAAAAATCAAAAACAAATACATTCTGGTAAGGATAATCATTTAGCCAATCATTAACCAGCCACTGATTGAATATGCGCGCATTTGATGAGTATGTTGGATCAGTCAGTGGAGGGGCTGTTATAACTATGAAAAGTTTATCCTGCCGAGTTTTGAAGTATTCCAAAAGATCAATGTAAATACCCTTAGCATTGGCCACAGTATGGTAAGATGAACCAGAATCCTGCCCCCTTAAAGGGTTATTATCAATGGAAGGAACTGGATCATCAGGATTTCCCCTTAAAGCGGAGTTTGGAAAACATGATTTGAACATTATAATCTGGTTTTCACCCCCAGGGTCAGTGCCCAAGCGAGTGTAAGAGGAGTGTTGTCCGCTTTCTGTGTAAAGTGCGGCCAGATATGATGAGCTTTCGGGACCACGGAACCAGCTCCACCAGTGTCCTATATCGGTGTAGCTTCCAATTGAATCTGGACCCCAACCATAGTTTGTATCACTCACATAATAATTATTATTCATTAATGCGATTCCTAAATCCCCATTATCATCATCCAACCAGTTCTGACCCGTTGAATGATGAATAAAAATTAATTTGGTGGCATTAGTTGGTGGATCTGTTGATTCTGAAGAAAGAGCAACACCATCAGTGACACTTTGGTTAATTAATTCACTCTCATTCAGTTCTGCAGCTAATGAAACGGAAGTGAAGATAGTTAAAGTTCCTAAAAGAATAAAAAGTATCGTAAATGTTTTTTTCATTCCCAAAACACTCTCCATATAATGATCATGAATATGAAATTAGATAAAGTGATTCGACAGTTTAAATTGCATTTAAATAGTACTAATTAAGTAATCACATTATAATTATATATTATTCAAGGTACTAATATAACCTGAAAAGTTAAGTACTAATGTAAACTTTAAAATTTTAAGGTACGATGTTACTTAAAAAAACATTCAAAACAATCACTTAGAAATGTCTAAAAACCAAAATACAAACAATATTAGAATATCCATCAATAATTTAATAAAATTAGAAATAAAGGCATTATAATCTTCAATAATCAGATAACATGAAAACAGAACCTGACAATCTTCTTGATAAAGTCTGTGTTATTATAGTTACTTACAATCATGCTAATTATATGGTAAAATGTCTAAATTCTATTTATTCACAAGGCCCGGTGGAGATTGTAATCGTTGATAATAATTCAACTGATGAGACCACCGAGATCATAGAAAATAATTTTCAATCAGTTAAATTGATAAAAAATACAGAAAACCTGGGTTTCAGTCAGGGAGTAAATTGTGGTGTTAGTCACTCCACCCGTGATAACATAATGGTTTTAAACCCCGATACATGGACTGAAAAAAATTCTATTTTGAACTTATTAAAACCCCTAATTAACCAGGAAAATATAGTAACGGTCCCTAAAGTATTGATATACGATGGAAGTGTGATTAACACTATTGGAAACACACAACATGTTACTGGCCTTTCTTTCACCCGATATTTTGGTGAAAACCCTGAGAATCACCAGCAATCAAATTTTATCACCGGCCTATCTGGAGTATGTTTCGCCATGAGGAGAAACGATTATTTAAAATTAGGTGGATTTGACAGAAAATTTTTTATTTACATGGAAGACGTTGAAATGTCCTGGAAAATTAATTCAAACGGTTTTCAGATATTATACGTCCCCAATTCCATTATTTACCATGACTACGAGTTAAATGTGACTGCTAGAAAATTGTATCACCTGGAAAAAGGAAGGTACTACATACTCCGAAAATATTTTACCTGGAGAGAATATCTAATCATCTCGCCTTCACTCTTGACCTCTGAAGTTCTTACATGGGGGTTTTCAATAATACGTGGCCCTAATGGATTAAAATATAAAATTAAAGCCATTATTGATGCTTTTAGGATTGAAATTTCTGATAATGATATTAATCATAGGAAGTTGCTTGAAAACCTTGACTGGGAGATACCAATTGATCAGTTGAGTTACAATGTTTTGGACCGTAGTTTACGAAGAGTTGCCAATTTCATCTACACAACAAACCAAAAGCTAATTAAAACTAAGCTAAAAACTAAGGTAAAAATTCCCACCAAAGCTAAAAACTAAAGGAAATAATCACACCTCAACCCGAGCTAAAAAATAGGGAAATATTCCAAAAAAACTGGAACTAATACAAAATTATACTAGGATTAACCCTTGATTAATATACTAGGATTAACCCTTGATGTAATATACTAGGATTAACCCTTGTCATATACTTGTTAACCATTTGATTAAATTTTTTATAGTTTTTAACAATCCAGTCCCAGAGGTTTTATTAAATGAAGATAGCACAAATATCCCCTACTTTCCCTCCGTATATGGGTGGATCTGGTAATGTGTGCTATAATTACGCCCAGGAACTTGCAAAAAGGGGACATGAGGTCACTGTATTAACAAGTGCCATCACTGGAGACGATTTTAATGATAATAATGATCTATTCAAAACCATACGATTTCATCCCTGGTTTCAAATAGGAAACGCTCCATTCATACCTCAACTTCTTTCTATGGATGATTATGATATCTTGCATCTCCATTATCCATTCTTTTTTGGTGCAGAGATGATATATTTGCTTAAAAAACTAAAAAATGTTAACTACATCCTTTCATACCATAACAATGTATCTTTGGAGGGTTTTTTGGATAAACTGATGGTTGGCTATGATTTTATCGGCAAAAAGATCGTTGCCGGGGCAGATAAAATTTTATTCCCTACCATGGATTTTTATAACACTTCAGTGAGAAATTCTTACAATCTGAGGGCTGGTTCTTTCCAGGAACTACCCCATGGGGTTGACTTATCATATTTCAATGCAAAAGTGGATATTAAGAAAAAACATAGCATAGAATCAAAGATGATCCTGTATGTGGGAACTCTTGATAAAGCACATTATTATAAAGGATTAGAATATCTAATGATTGCATTTAAGGAAGTCATTAAAGAAAATCATCATGTAAATCTGGTTATTGTGGGTGATGGTAATTTAAAAGACCACTATCAGAATCTGGCTCGTAAATATAATATTCACCATAGAACTATTTTTGCCGGTCAAATTTCATTATTTGATGAATTACCTTCTTATTATGCTGCCTGTGATATGGTTGTTTATCCCACAATTAGTAAAACAGGAGAATCCTTCGGAACCGTATTAATTGAAACTATGGCCGCTGCAAAACCAGTTATTGCCAGTGATGTTCCCGGTGTTAGGTCCATAATTGATGATGGGCGTGACGGGTTCCTCACTCAACCTGGAAACCCCTCAGAAATTGCTAGTAAAATTTGTAGATTATTAAACAATCCTGAATTAGGGATTAGAATGGGAAAAATCGGTAGGAAAAAAGTGGAAGAAAAATACACTTGGAACCGGATCATTCCCCAGTTAGAGGAAGTTTACAGGAAGAGTCTCCAATTATAGTGGAGGGATAAAATATAAAAAAAAAGAAAATACTCTATTTCAGCCATGCCTCACTGGATGGGGGAATGGGTGGTGGAGCACGACTCAAAGACATTGCCCAGATTTTAGGTGAACTGGGCTTTTCATTAAATTTAATCTGCTATTTATCAGATTCCACGTATAATTTAAAAAGATTTAACCATGATTATAAAGATGTAACTGAATTCCATGTTCCGGAAGATTGGCGTCGAATTTTAAAGGCATTAATCATCTTTTACATCCTCTATGAAGGAATTAAAAAAATAAGGGGGACGGATGTGATTTTATCTCACTCCACCTCGGTGACCACTGGTTTACCAGCCCTGTTATTGTCAAAAATATTCAGAAAACCATTGATAGTAGATTACATAGACTTGAAAGATGATGACACACCTCTATTTATTCATAATATGGTTCTCAAAAACTCTAAAAAAATAATGACCATCAGCCATTATCTGAAGCGTGAAGTGGACCGTGAATATTTGGATAAATCATGTTATATTCCCATCTTCATTGACAGCAACCTTTTCCAGTTTAAAGAGGAATCCCGGAAGGAAGTAAGGGAATGTTTAGGCATTGGTGATGAGATATTGGTGGGGTATGCTGGTTCATTCTGGTATGTTGAAGGGGTTCCCATTCTTTTAAGAGTTTTTAATCATTTAAAACAGATATTTCCACTTAAATTGCTTTTACTGGGTGGGGCTAATGTGAAAGGATCAGATGATGTGACTGGGTTGATTAAAAAGATGTCCCTGGGAAAAGATGTTATAATCCTCCCTCCCCAACCCCGTGAAAAAATTCCCGACTACTTATCCGCCTGTGACATTTTATGCTCTCCTAAAATTGATAATAAGATAAATGAAGCTGCAAACCCGGTTAAAATATATGAATATCTATCCATGGGCCTGACTACCGTAGCATCAAGTGTGGGTGAAGTTTCAAATCTGATAGAAAATGGTAGAAATGGTTTTTTATTCAAGGCAGGTAACGAGAAGGAACTGGAAAAAGTCATGGAAAAATTGATTTTAGACCCTGAATTAAGAGCTCTTGTGGGAAAAAGGGGTCGGGATACTATTTACAACCATTATCGAAGGGAACTTTATCAAGATAAAATTAAATGTTTGCTTGAAGAATCCATGGGGGAATGAAAGATGTTATCCCATTGCACCATTTTAAACCTGGATCCAGATTACGTGAGAACCAGGAATTTTATCAATAACACTTCCAGTTTTTTAGATCATGAAATAGGAGAAGACTTGCTTTATACACAAAGGAAGCCTAACTGGTTTTTCGTGGGTGGGACTTTTCCATTCAATCAAATTAAGAAAGCTTATGAAGTCCATAAACTCAATCAATTGAAAGTTCTTGGCGATTATGTATACCTCGGATTTGATCCCATCACCCTGAGATCCATTAAATTTATCAATGGAAAATCAAAGATTATTTCAGACTTATTAGAACCATACCCTGAAGCTTATGGCACTAATCCCATATATAAAGCATATTTTTCTAAGGTGGAACGATTTATAGTGAAAAACAGTCAAATTGTTCTGTCTGTCACCGAGGAAGAGACCCAAAATCTTGAAAAGAAGTATGGGATGGGAAATATTCACACCATCAGAAATTTTCCAGATACTGATGTTTTCAAGAGTTCACCAGGCAAATTTGAAAACTTCAGCATTGTTTACTTTGGTATTTCCTGTCCCTCTCGTGATCTGCATCCGGTGGAAGAGGCCATTGCTTTGCTGCAAAAAAATTATACCAGTATTGATTATCATATTATAGGGCCCCCAGAGCTGGATAAAAAATCTGGGATTAACTGTATTTATCATGGTTGGCTTGATGATGAAGAAGCAGCAAATATTATTGGCCAGTGCCACTTAGGGATAGCTCCCTATAACCAAAACCTCCACACACAATTAACTCTCCAGAACAAATCATTTCAATACGCTGCCTGTGATGTTTTACCCTTAAGTACACACCTTAAACCATTGAATAAATATCAGGAACTGATAAAACTGGTGGAAGCTAATAGTAGTGATTACTGGTATGTTGAATTGGAAAAATTATATAATTCATGGCAAAAGGGAAAATTGCAATTTAAGCAGCGGGAAATACTTATTAAAAATGGTTGGACTGCACAAGATGAATGGAAAAAGTTGAAGTTTTTATTGGGATAATTATAATAGCCAATTTATTAAGGAGAATTATAACCAATCCAGAAGAAATTACACCCAATCTAAAAAAAAAAGAATTATAACCAATCCAAAATTAATACCCAAATCTATAAGAAATTATACTCAATCTAAAAAAGAATATCAAGACCAGAGATATACATGTTTGTAAAAATTGATTCAAAAGGATTTTATGGGAAAATCCCTTTACTAAAATCCATCCTGTTATTACAGCTGCTGGTTTGGCTATTTTTAGGTCTTTCCACAATTAACATTACCATCCCCATTTTAACGCCAGTGTTATCCTTATTATATCTCCTGATAGCACCTGGAATTTTAGTGGTGGAACTTTTAGATCTTGAAATTCCTAGGTTGGAAAGATTACTTTACACTGTGGGGTCCAGTATTGGTATTATCATGTTTCTAGGGTTTTTAATAAATTTCACCCTACCTTTAATCCATGTTAACAATCCATTATCATTAACTCCAATAATAATCACAATTAGCCTCTTTGTGATGTTATTTCTTGTTTTAAACCTCATTTTTAAGAAGGAATCCTTATTAAGGGTGGAATTTTCATGGGAGGGGTTGATGGATACAAAAGTACTTTATATTTTTTTAGTACTGGTTATATCTATTCTTGGAACTTCTTTAATGAATTTAACTCATAACAACATTGTTTCCATGATTTCATTATTACTCACATCTAGTCTGGGAGTTATGGTTGCTTTAAAGTGGATACCCCGTCGTTTGTACCCTTTTACGATTTTTACAATCTCTTTATCCCTTTTATTAAGCTATTCACTTATCAGTAGTTATATAACTGGTTGGGACATCCAAATAGAGTATTATCTGAGTAATTTAGTGATATCAACTTCTAAATGGAATCCTTTTCTCGCATATAATTCCAATGCCATGTTAAGTGTGGTTATTTTAGCCCCCATTTTCTCTGAAATTTGTAAATTACCCCTATTATGGGTTTTTAAATTAATTTATCCCTTTATTTATACCCTGGTTCCTTTGGGTTTGTATTGTATTTTCAAAAAACAATCCAATCCTGAAATTGCATTTTTTTCTGTGTTTTTCTTTGTATCTGTGGTTAATTTCTACAGTGAAATGATAGCATTGGCCAGGCAGGAGATAGCAGAACTTTTTATGATTTTAATTTTCCTTACAATAGTTAGTCTTACCTTGAAAAACACCCAAAAATCGGTTCTAATGATTTTATTTGGATTTTCATTGGTAGTGTCCCATTATGCTCTTTCGTATTTATTTGTATTTTCCATAATTGTCTGGTGGGTTTTCATGGAAATTATCCCCCTGATTCAGGAGAAAAATATCAGAACCAGTTTGCAGAATGTGATTCATAATAAACCAGGGACAGTTAAACAGAATACAGTTATTAAGTCCAGTTTTGTGCTCTTTATTGCTATATTTACATTAACCTGGTATATTTACGCCTCAAATTCTTCAATTTTCACATCCATACTGCAGATCGGGGCGCAAATCCAAAAAAACATCTATACCGATTTTTTAAATCCAAGCACTGTGCAAGGATTGAAAATAATAACAACTCAACCCCAAACAGGAGCTTTGCACCAACTAAATAGAATAATCAATTACTTGAATCAACTATTCATAATTGTGGGATTTATTTTGGTTTTATTCCTTAAAAAACAAGAATTTAAACGCGATTATTTAATTTTCGCATCCATTAGCCTGTTAATGCTTTTTGGTGCTATTACAGTCCCCTTCTTTTCAAGTTCACTTAACACCACTAGACTTTATCATATCAGCCTCATATTACTGGCTCCTTTCATGATAATTGGTGGACTTTATATCATAGAATTTTTAAGTAAAAAATTAGCTGAAAATAAATTTACCAGTCCAGTTGGGAAGAAACTCTTAAAAAGATCATTCCTTATTTTATCAGTGTATCTGGCTTTATTCATGTTATATCAGACTGGTTTTATTTTTCAATTAACAGAAAATCAGTCTAATTCAATTTCTCTTGATAAGAACCTTGATTATCCCAATTTCAATCCAATGGATGTGGTGGGTGCCCAGTGGTTGGTAAATAATAAAAATTCAAGCTATCATACTTACGCTGATTATCACCGCTGGCTGGTCATATCCAGTATTGATGGGGGTTATACCACTATAACACCCCAAAAAACAGATAATATCACCAAAGATTCATATATTTATTTCGGAAGTTATAATACTAAAAATAAAAAAGTTTTTACGATGGATAATGATAATTCAACTGTTTATAGTGATTTAGACGTGTTTATAAAGGGTAAAGATAAACTATATGATAATGGTGGGGCTAACATATATTCTTCCGTTATTTTTTCATTCTGAAGTTAGCCCATGAATTATTCCTTTCCAGAAATATTTCAATCTGGTACCATCCCTGGCTTTTAGGATGTAGAATCCAGACATGTAGAATATATGGTATCCGAAAAAATAGAGTAGGAAACTTCTGTAATTGGTTTTTGATGCGTGTTCTTTCATAAAGTAGAACATGTTACGGGTGATGTGGTATTCAACAAATCCTGGGTTTTTTGTAGTTGTTGCGGCTTCTTTATGCCATGCTTTTGCTTTGTTGGCACATATAACTCTATTACCTGCCTTTTTTACCCGGGTACACCATTCTGTTTCTTCCCAGTATGCAAAGTAGTTTTCTTTAAGATTCCCAACTTTCTCACATACATCTTTACTGATGATCATGACACAACCAGATACAAAATCCACATCAGTGCAATGTGCTTCAACATGACAATTAAGTTCATTTTGACAATAAACCAATTGTTTACCTGTTGTCCATTCAATATCCACACCTGCAGACTGTACTCTTAATGGATCATGGTAGTTGTAAACCATCGGGCCTATTATGCCTATTTTATCATCAGTTTCTGCAGCACGGATCATTTCACTGATGGAATCAGCATCTAAGACTACGTCGTTACTGAGTAGCATTATATAATCCGTGGTAACATTTTCAAGAATGTAGTTTAAGGCTATGTTATTCCCACCAGTAAAACCACAGTTTTCCTCAATTTTAATAATTGATATTTCATTTAAGTGTTTATTACCGTAATCCAAATGACCATTGGCAGAATAATCTGAATTACCAGAAATAGAATGATCTTTAGTTCCAGGGATAGAATAATCTAAATTACCCTGGATTGAATTATCTAAATTACCCTGGACTGAATTATCTGAATTACCTTCCATTGGATTCACTTCCCCACTTTCAGGACTATATATGAATTCTTTGATTTCAATGAAAGTTTTGATTGGTGAATCTGTGATCATGGGTGCTGGTTCTGTTATGAGTTCTCCATTTGCCCATTTTTTAAACTGGTCTATAGAATCATCAGAAGAACCGTTATCAACCAGGAAGAGTTTCAGATTAGGATATTTAGTTCTGTAAACTGAATCAAGGCATCTTAGAGTATCTTCCCATCCATTGTAATTAAGAAGAATAATGCTAACATTAGGGTTTTGAGGATTTGTATAAGGTATTTTTCCCAAGAAACCACACCACAAACAGTTTTTAACAAATACAGTTATTTTCAACAGTTATATTTTTAAATATTTAAAATTTATTAAGAATTTTATCATTTAGAATCTCTTACCTAAAATCATTACCTAAAATTTTATTAAATTCTGCTTTAAAATTCCGCATTTATCTCAATGTTATCCCATTCTTCGCTAAACCAGCTGTGAGTCTTTTCTAGACCATCCTTGAATTTTGTTTGAGGTCTGTAATTTAAAATCTCCTTAGCTTTTTCTATTGATGACACTAAACGAGTTTTAACATCCCAATCCCGACGAGAAACATAAGCAATTCCCTCAGTGTTTCCAGTTAACTCATTTACCATGTTGGCCATGTCAATAACCCGTGTTTCCTCACCAGAACCAAGATTTATGGCTTCACCAACAGCTTCCTCTGTCAGACCCATAGCCAAAAGACCATCCACAATATCATCGACGAAAGTCCAATCACGTGTTTCAGAACCATCCCCTGTGATGGGTAAAGCTTGATTGGTCATGGACCAGTATAAAAAGTTGGGAATTACATTTCTGTATTTTCCTGGAACTTCCCCTGGACCAAAAACATTGAAAAACCGTGCATTAACAATGGGTAAATCATAGAGGTTGTGGAAATAGTTGGTGTAAAGTTCACCCAGGAGCTTGGTAACTTGATAAGGTGTATGGAGACTGATGGATATATCGTGTTCCTGGAATGGCATTGCAGAATCCAGACCATAAACCCCACAACCAGAAGAAGAGTAAACAAAACGTTCCACACTCCCCTGGTGAGCTTGCTGCAAAACCTTCAAAATACCCATACCATTGACCATTAGATCATGTTCCGGATTTTCCACAGAGTTCTGGTTGGCAAAATGGGCTGCCAGATGAAACACATAGTGTGGTTTCTCCCTGAAAACCTTTTTTAGCATCCCTTCATCCAGAATATCTCCCTGAATGAAATCAATATTATCCATGGAAGGTATATTCCATTGGTAGGCAGAATCCAGATTATCTAAAATAATCACTTTAGAACCCAGATCAGACAACTTGCGGGTGAGATTACTCCCAACGCACCCCGCACCTCCAGTCACCAGAACCGTCTTTCCATGATAATCATTGTAATCCATAAGTATGACACCCAATTAAATATTTAAATTCCAACCCGGAATATCTTTAAATTTCATCCAATATAAGCTAATTTTATCAAATATTTTTAACACTTCTTATGTTGAACATTAATGTTATTACATGATTTAATCTTTTACCCTGTAGAACCATCGCATCCATTCAACGGTTTTTTTAATACCTTCCTCTGGATCGATTTGAGGGTTATGTTTCAAATCTCTTATGGCCTTGGTGAAATCCATGGTTTTAACCTTAGTTGTGAATTCCTCAGCCTTTTTATAGTTTACTAAAGAATCATCCAAACCCACAGCATCTAAAACCAGATCAGAATATTCTCTGATATCTTTCTCCCACTCAGTCCTTCCACCAACATTGTAAACCTCACCCGAAATGAAGTTATCCACAATATTGGCAAAGGTGAATGCAGTATCTGCCACATAGTCAATGATTCGTTTATGTCCTTCGTAAACTGTGTATGGTTCATTATGAAGGGCTTTATAAATAAAAATAGGTATGAAACCTTTATATGGAGAATATTCTTCATGGGGGCCGTAACAATTAACTGGGCGTACCCTGACAGTTTCAGTTCCATGCATTGCGGCGGAGTTCATGCACATCAACTCCCCTGCCCATTTGGTTATGGCGTAATCATTCATTTGATAGGTGTCTTTAATGGGATTAGTAACCATGACATCTTCACCCATTAATCCAGTGTAATCACCGTAAACCTCGGCTGATGAGAAAAATATCATTTGAAACCTTAGTTTCTCCTGCAAGCGGATCAGGTGTTTGGTGCCAATTACATTGGTCTGCCATAAATTCTCATAATATTCTTCACCATTCCAGCGACCATACTCTGCTGCCAGGTGGTAAACATAATCATAATGCTTGTTTTCAAAAAGACGTTCTAGCTGCCGGTAATTTCTCACATCGCACCGCTGGTAGTTTTCCCGATTAGTATGAAGTAAATCAATGGCAAAAACTTCATGTCCACGTTTTCTAAGTTCATTAACCAGATTAGTGCCAATAAAACCAGCACCACCAGTTACAAGAATTTGTTGAGTTTCAATAAATTATACCCCCAATTATTGGTTTTTAGATCATATTTTTGGATTAATATTGCTGTTTTGATTAAATCCAGGACTGTGTTAAATTATATACTGGATATTGGGTAATGTATTTTTAAAACTTACGATTTTATTACTATTATAAATTAAAGATTGTTAAAATTAATTTAAAGAATTCTGCAGATATGAAAAGATAATCTACCGGAGTCCCAGGTTCTCACCAGGATAATAAGGCAACTGGTAAACATAAAAACTTCGATCTTGACCAGATAACGTTATATAGGGGCATAACAGTCATTGTTCTGTCATGAATTCTTTACTGTGCAAATTACGTGTTACACCAGGCAGCATTGTTCCGGTTTTCCCAGAGGTGTGAAGGATCCATTGCTGTCCAATGAAGTAAACGTTATCGGGACATTGAAGTTCCCATAACTCGTGATTGTGAGGGGATGTGAAGAAGGTGTTTTTTATCAACCTAATTAGGAACTAGTTTTTTAGGAACTAGTTTCGTGATAAATAATTTAGATGATGCTTAATATAATGAAAGGAATTATTTTAACCGGATGTTCCGGCACCTATTTTTTTATTAAATGGTTAGGTAACCCGTACTGTTTTACTAAAAAATTATAACAAAAATATATTCTAAAAACGCCAAATAGATATTACAATGAAGAGTTTACTTCCTGGAAATTTGAATTTACACTATTTAGAACTGGGTGAAGGTAATCCAGTTATGTTGATACATGGCATGGGTAGTGACCACACTGTATGGGACGGTTTAATACCTTTATTAAAAGAGAACTACCAGGTCATAGCCATGGATTTACGAGGTCATGGTCATTCCAGTAAAACTCCGGGACCTTACAGTATGGAATTATTTGCAGAGGATATTTACCTATTCTTAAAATCCCTTAACATAGAACAGGCCCATTTTATGGGCCATTCTATGGGTGGTGTTATCTTACAGGAACTTGCAGTTAGATATCCGGAGAGGTTCCAATCCTTAACTTTAATATCCAGCTTCGCTTATATTGACCCGCCACTGAAGGAAATTTTAATAAATCTTAAAAAAATCATCATTGAAAAAGGTTATAAAGCTTTTTTTGATGCCTGTCTTGAACTGACCAACACCCCGGAATTTATTAAAGAGAACCGGGAATTATTTTCAAAAATTAGGGATGAAAACGCCCGAGTATGTTCAGTATCCTCAATTGTTGACACCATTGATGCCTGTTTGGATGTTAATATTAGAGATTCCATCAGGGATATAAGAACACCCACTCTGGTTATTGCTGGAGGGGAGGATGTTTTCACTCACACCTACCATGGAATAAAAATCCATGAAAGTATTCCCAACTCCAAGATGGAAATTGTTGAAGGTGGGTGTCATAATTTGCTGGTGGAAAAGCCAGTTGAGACGTATTCCGTTATTAAACGGTTTTTGGATGTTTTGTGAAATTTAAATTTAGAAACATTCCATCTTAAATTATCGAATTAAAAAAAAATAACCAAATTGAAAAGACCACCCGATCTAATTTATATTAACCTATCTAATTTATTCTACCATACTTTGCTAAGATATTAATTATGTCCTTAACTTCATTGGAATTAAGAATTTTCCGCCCGTGAGATATGTAAGCAACCAGATCCTCAGGGAAAATGATTTCATAAGACTTTATCTTATTTTTAAAGATTAAGTTATGGTTTATGGGAGATATTACTGGGAAGATAACTGCCTTACTTAATTTTTTTCCCAGTTTGGGTTTTAGAAAATTATTCAACTTTGAGACCTGTAATTTCACCTGTTTTGCTGGGTTTAATGGGGATACTCTGCCGGATGTATGGTACCAGCAGCCCTCATCAGGGATATAAGTTGGCTTATAATTTTTGGTTTCAATAACGTAGATTCCAGTGGGCCCCACTACCACATGGTCAATATCACCACCCAGGTTTGTTATTTTAACATCCCCAATAGCAGTGTATTTTTTAGGTAATTTTTTCAGTTTTTTGGCCACTATTTTCTCACCCTTAGCACCTTTACTCCATATTCTGCGTTTAGACCATCCATATTTAGATATAATTAGTCCTGCAATGACAAGTAAGGCAAGCAGGGATAATTGGAGTAATCCCAGGGTCCCGATTAATAGAATAAATCCTGAGATTCTTATTAATAGAATAAATCCTGTGATCCCTGTTAATAGAATAATTACTCCCAGTAAGGTTATTTTAGTGTAATAGGATACTCTGGATTTTACATGTGATTTTTGTTTGGAAATGTTCACCACCCCGTGATTTCTAATAAAATTTATTATAAACCTATTTTTTTTACTATTAAGTTTTATATAAAAGTTTTTGAACGGTTAAATGTAAGGGAAGTATTGTAATTCTTTAAAAAGAGTTAATTTAAAAAATTATGGATAAATCAGTTTTTTCACAGTTTATTTATTTTAGATTCAAACATATAATGTATTAAAAATAAATACTACAGGTTAATAGTTTTTCTAGTTAGTTTTAAAGGATTTTTTTATAAATCCTTTTATGATGGTCATAGTCGTAAACAATCATTAAACTGTTTCTGACGTCCACTTGAAAGACTATGACAAAAGATTTGTTCACATGAACCCTTTTATATTTCTGTAAAGGTGCTTTCAAATTTTTACAACAGCTAGGGTTCATTTCAAGATTTATAGCAACTTGTCTAATTTTTTTAATAACATTATTATAGGCTTTGGGATCTCTTTCTTTTAACCGGTTCAGAATGGCCTGGAAAGAGGGATCAAAAGCTATTTTATACATGTAGTTTCAGTAAAAATAGTTTATTCATCTATTAAAAGATCATCAATATTTTTAATGAGGATTGGCTTTTTATTGGCCTTCTCAATTCTTTTGATCTTTTCACTATATTCTGGACGGAGTTCAAGCTCTTCTTCAACCTTTTTACTTATAACAGGTGGACTTTTTTTAATTCCATCCTTTTTAGAACCAACAGATCCATGCATAAAAAAATCATCCTCCGGTGTTGTTATTTTATGTTTCTCTTTACATATACATTTGAGTCATATTCTACTCTTGGATGAACAAATGAATGAAATATCAGGACACACCATGAGTAATAATTTTTAGTAAATTAGTATATATAATTTTTTGTTGATCCCCCAGGATTCCATCCCAATACATCACATAAAAAACCAATTCCAATAAATAAATTTTACTAAAATTAGTATCTATTGGTTGATCCCCGGTGGAAATTCTTATTTGGCGATTTAAAAAAAATATTCATCCAAATTTGAAGGGATTCCCATCGGTGGGTTTGGCAATTATACACCAGTTTAATTCTGGACTTACACCAGTTACTTTAAGTACACTTATTATTAGGGGGTAGCTAATTACACCAACTCCATATACACTACAAAAATTATCTGTTTCCCATCCAGATGTACCAGTTCGTGTTTCTCTTTCCACATAATTTAATCTATTAAAGGTGAATAAACTAAATTAGTTATAAATTTTTAAAGAATACCTAATTTAAATATTATAAAAAGATTTTGTGGAAGATATAAGTATGAACTGGAATGGAAAAAATGTCCTCATAACTGGGGCTAATGGATTTGTAGGCTCATATCTGGCGAAAGAACTTTTAGATAATGGTTCAGATGTTTATGGATTCATAAGGCCTGAAGATATGGTGGCAATGGAAAAAAACCTGACAGATAAGGGTATTGAAGACAAGCTAAAAATGATTGAAGGGGATCTTAATGATATAACCTCACTGGCCAGTGCACTTGATGCCTCACAACCTGACTTTATTTTCCACCTGGCAGCCCAGCCCAGTGTAGAGTTTTCCTTTCGCCGTCCCCTGGAAACCCAGAATATCAATACAATAGGGACTGCCAACCTCCTGGAAGCAGTGCGTATTAAGGATGTGGATGCCAAGATCATCTTTGCAGGTTCCAGTGAAGAATATGGTATGGTCATCTCCTCAGAGGCACAGTACCAGCGCGCCCTTAATGATGGTAAAACTATTACCCCTGAACCAGAATCAATTCCGGAATTACCTATAAAGGAGAGTAATCCCCTCCGTCCCATGTCACCCTATGCAGTGAGCAAGATATCTGGAGATTTCCTGATGCAAAATTATCATAATTCTTATGGTCTGGATACAGTGGTGTCCCGGGCATTTAACCATGAAGGAGCAGGGAGGGGTATGATGTTTGTAACCTCAATCATCACCAATCAGATTATGAAGTTAAAGCACGGGGAAACAGACAGAATTACTATTGGAAACCTGAATGCCTGCAGGGACTGGTCCCATGTCCAGGATATTATACAGGGATACCTAATACTGGCAGACAAGGGCCACAGTGGTGAAGTGTATAACCAGGGATCAATGAGAACCAACTCTGTCTTAAGCTACATTCTCCTGGGACTGGAAAAGGCAGGATGGGATATAGAACAGATTGAACCAGTTAAAGACAATTTAAATAACAATGCAGATAACAATGCAAATAAAACAATACAAAATCCCACTGAAATGAATAATGATCCCATATTCGGGGTTAAGTTTGATAAAACCAGGGTTGATCAGATGATCTTAGAAGACCAGCTGGAATACACCCTCCAGGATAAGGGTATTAAAGTGCAGACTGATCAGGGAAATCTAACCATTGAATTCAACCCGGAAAGATTCCGACCGGCAGAGATTCCCCTGGTACTCTGCGACAATCGTAAAATCCAGAAGATTGGTGGGAAAATTGAATACAGTCTCAGTGATATTATCCAGGAACAGCTTAACTATTTTGACCAAAAAGAAAACAGAATTTAAACACATTAACTTAAAAAATCACATAAAAGTACAATATTTAAGCTATTAATTAATCCAATTGGAGATGGGTATTATTAAAAACAAAAAAGTGGTAGTAACTGGAGGACTGGGATTCATAGGATCCCACATTGTAGAAGAATTATACCCGAATAACCAGGTTTACATAGTAGATAACGAGGCCACAGGTAAACATGAAAACATTGAAACCTTCGATCTTAACCAGATAAGCCTGATACTGGGAGACATAACCACCATTGATCTGCATGAAATCTTTGAGGGTGCAGATTACGTGCTGCACCAGGCTGCATTGCCCAGTGTTCCCCGGAGTGTGAAGGATCCATTAAGGTCCAATGAAGCAAACGTTACAGGAACATTAAGGGTACTGATCGCTGCCAGAGATTGTGATGTGAAGAAAGTAGTATGTGCATCCTCTTCATCAGTGTATGGTGATACCCCAGTTCTGCCCAAGGTGGAAACCATGCCCCTGAACCCCAAATCCCCATATGCCACTACAAAGGCCACGGGAGAACTGTACTGCCAGAATTTCACTGATATTTATAGTCTCCCCACAGTCTCTCTGCGTTACTTCAATGTATTCGGACCAAGACAGGATCCTAACTCTCAGTACGCAGCAGTCATCCCCAAATTCATAACATCAATAATGAATGGAGAATCTCCAGTTATATTCGGTGACGGTGAGCAGAGCAGAGATTTCACCTTCGTGAAGAACGTAGTTCAGGCCAATATTTTAGCCTGTGAGACTTCCATGCAGGGTGTTTACAATGTGGCCTGCGGCAGGAGAACTACCCTTAATGAACTGGTGGATATGATGGGTGAAATCTTAGATGTTGATGTTAACCCAGAATACACGGATCCAAGGGCAGGAGATGTGAAACATTCAGTAGCGGATATTGATAAAATCAAAGAATGCAAATATAAGCCAAGCGAGGATTTTAAAAAGGATTTGGAGAAAGTTTTTGAATATTTTGATGTAAAATGAATTTATTTTTTTAATTTTTAAAAAACTAAAAGTAACAAAAGAAGTAAAAAGATTGTTTATTAAACTTTAAGTAAAATTTAGACTAATTTACTCATTTAAATGTTTTTAGATGATCTTTTAATTCTTTTAGAAAGAATCATCATTTAATGCAATTTCCAGGGAACTTTCAACCACTCCACTGTATTACCGATATCGTACATTTTCCCTTCGAACACATACCCATAAATTGTATCCAGTAACCTCAGTGCATCAGTTAGTTGTATTTCTCCTCCAAAACCGGGAAGTATTTCTTCAATATAGCCAAAAATCTCTGGTGTTAAAAGATAACGACCAGTAATTGCAAGATCTGAAGGTGCCTCATCTAGTTTTGGTTTTTCAATCATATCTTCAATTTTGTAAATTGTATCCGAAACTTCATTACCTTTTATTATACAATATTTTTGAATTTTGTCGTTGGGAACCATTTCAATGGCTATAATATAAACAGGCAACATCTCCTTAGGTTGGGCTTTAGTAGCGGGTAAAAATCTGTTTCCGAGTCCTGCTGCGAGTATAACTGCTTTCATCACAAATTCCTCTTAATAATTATATTAGCCCCCTCCAAATTTCAATGGTTAATGAGGCTTTATGAAACCTTATTTTCACCATTTGGTAGGTTGAAACTATTTGGTTTCTAAAAATGCATTTTTATTTTATTTTTAATCATTTTTTAACTATTTTTAAACCGATAAATTTAATATAGAGGAATTATATACTTTTTCCTGGTGTTCACATTAAATTTCCGTTGATCTGTGACCAAAGAGACTCCAAGTGGAAATTGTTGGGCGAAATACTTAAAAAATTCGGTTCCCGTAGAGTAAAGCAGGAAATAGCTAAAGACGACATTAAACCTGCTGATAAAGCTGAAATTATGTTTAGAGTCATGTTTACTAGTATGTTTTTTTCTGTGGATGTTTCATATGTATTAAGAGAGCTTAATGAGATGGAAGAGCTTAGGAAATTTGTTGGTGTGGAAGATGTGTCTGATGTTGACAGTTTTTATCGTTTTATGTCTAGGTTTTCAGATAATCAGTTTGTAAAACTGGTTAATGGTGTTTTGAACACTCAAAATCCTAGTAAAAGGCGTAGAAATGCCACTATTTTGGTGGATAGTACTGATTTGCAGGTGGATTTGAATTGGAATCGGAAGAAAAGATCTAAAAAATCTTTGGAAGATGAAGAGTTTAAATGGGGTTGCAGTTCTTCTAAGAAATTTTATATTGGATATCAGCTCACGATAGCGTTAGAATACCTGAAATGAAGCCATTAGCCTTTATTATTCATGAAGGATCTCCAAATGATGCCCCAATTTTCACAATCATGGAACAACTGAAAAATAAATGTTTAATACTGAAAGGAGACACATTTATCTTTTATAAAGGATATTACAGTAAGGATAATTATATTAATGGCATTTTGGGTTATAATATTATTCCAATTATTTTCCCGAAATATTATTTCAAACTAAACAAGATATTAGATAGTCTAAGCTATCCATTGGACTATTTTAATAAAAATACTAGCAAATATAAGAATAAAAGTTTTTATGAATAATTAGTGCGTGATTTTAAACGAAAAATCACCAATTGGAAGAGATTAAAACCTATAAGGTGCATGATCGAAGACTGGAATAAATTAACGAAAGAAGCTTTTTCTATGAATAAAATCCACAGAGTTACCTACAGATCAGTAATAAAATACGTTTCTCTAAATGCACTTTTAGCAGGCATCATCAAACTACTCGGTTATAACTCTAAAAAGGCCATACAATGCCTTTCAGAATGGTGAAAAATGGAGGGGTTAAATTATATATGAGCTTAAAATATAATCTTAAATTATAAATTTTACTCAGAAGTATCATAGATAAAATATTATTTCCATAAATTGCCTTGAAACAGAAGATTTTATTAAATTTCGGGACTGTATAGTTATAATGGTTGTCCGAATGTTCATAAACATTTCATAATTGTTAATGATCGTTCTTACAGCAAACTAAGATAAATTACAACAAAAATTTCGGGTCAAGTTCATAGCAGTCCTTACCAGAATCAAATTAAAATGGCATTATAAAAAAAATAAGTTAGGGGAAGTTAATTTTTATTTACAGCCCCAACACCATAATATTGGAATCCAATTTCCCTTAAATCCTCAGGATTGTAAATTCTCCGAGCATCAACTAATAATGGGGTTTTCATCAGTTTTTTAGATTTTTCGAGATCCAAATCCCTGAATTCATCATGTGCGGTCATAAGTATCATGGCATCAGCCCCTTCAAGGGCCTGGTAAACATCACTCTCAATGTTACCCAGATGACTTTCTCCAATATACGGATCCACAATAGTAATCAAGGCTTTGTTAGTTTTTAATTCTTCAATGAGTTCTTCTGAAGGAGACTCACGATCATCACCCACATTTTCCTTGTAGGAAAGACCAAGGACCACTATTTTAGAGTTTTTAACTGGTCTTTCATTTTCATTCAAGGCATCGGTCAGCAGTCCAAAGACATGTTTAGGCATATAATCATTGATGGTCCTCCCGGCGGCTATTACCTTAGAGTGGTAGCCTAATTCTTTGGCTTTTTTCACCAGATAATAAGGGTCAACTGGTAAGCAGTGCCCTCCAACTCCTCCGCCAGGGTAATATACATTGAAGTTCCATTTGGTGCTGGCACCATCAATTACTTCCATCACATCAATACCAATTTTCTCAAATATCATTGCCAGTTCATTCACCAGGGCAATGTTAAGGTCACGCTGGGTGTTTTCAATCACCTTAGCAGCTTCGGCAGTTTTAATATTCCTCAGGACCTTTATATCTTCATCAATTATAAACTGATATAATTCTCGTGTCATTTCAGCCCATTCTGGCGTAATTCCACCAACCACACGGGCTACTTTTTCAATGGAATGCTCGTCATCTCCAGGGTTGTATCTTTCAGGACAGTAAGCAAGCCCAAAGTCTTCACCAGCTTTAAGACTTGAAGATTCAAGGATAGGTTGTAAGGTTTCTTCTGTAACTCCAGGATATACTGTTGACTCAAGTACAACAAGTTTTCCTTTACCCAGACCTGCGGCAACCTGTTCACCAGCAGATTCAATATGGGAAAGATCAGGATTCTTTGATTTAGTTACCGGAGTAGGGACAATAAGAAGTATTATGTCAGTTTTCTGGGTAGCTTCGGTTAGGTTTGATGTGGCCACCAGCTTCTTCTCATTTACAACCTTAGAGAGCCGGCCGTCCAATCCCAGTTCTCCGATGTTTGATACTCCCTGGTTTATGAGAGCTATGTTCTTTTTGTTACGGGCCACTCCTATTACATCAAAACCTTGTTCTGCAAAGAATATTGCTGTGGGAAGACCAACATATCCTAGTCCTACAACACATATTTTTGCTTCTTTGTTTTTTATTTTATCAGATAGAATTTCAAACATTTTAACACCTTTTAAAACAATTGTGAGTTTATCTTCCAATGGAATAATATTCAAATCCTTTTTTATCCATATTATCTTTATTATAGATATTTCGCCCATCTATCACTATAGGCAGCTTCATAATTTTTTTCATTATGTCTAAATCAGCAGATTTAAAGTCTTCCCAATCCGTAATGACTAATAAAGCATCAGCACCGTCCAAAGCTTCGTGTTTATCTTCATAATATTTTAAACAATCATTAGGAGGTATTATTTTAGAGAAATTCCCCATTGCTTCAGGATCATGCAATCTTAACTGTGCACCGGTTTTCATTAACCCCCTGACAATGTCAATGGAAGGAGCTTCTCTAATGTCATCAGTATCTGCTTTAAATGCAAGACCCCAGATGGCAATTTTTTTATCCTTATTAACCCAAAGAACATCCTCAACCTTCTGTAAAAATTGTTTTCTCCGATTTTTATTAATTGACTCTGTTTCATTCAATAGTCCAAAATCAAGGTCATAACTTTCAGCAATACTTATAAAAGCTTTAACATCCTTCGGAAGACAGGACCCACCATATCCTATTCCTGCATTTAGAAAATCTCTCCCTATCCTGTTATCTGCCCCTATTCCATCAGCGACCATATTAACATCTACACCGGCTTTTTCACATAAATCTGCCAGCATATTTATGTAGGATATTTTTATGGCTAAAAAGGAATTAGATGCGTATTTTATTATTTCTGCAGCTGCAGTTTTGGTGATAAAAAGTTTAACACCTTTTCCTGTGAAAGGCTTGTAAATTTCTTTAAATATCCCTTCAGCTCTTTCACTGTCAATTCCCACCACCAAACGATCAGGGTTCATGAAATCGTACACTGCATATCCTTCACGTAAAAATTCAGGATTTGAAGCAACATCGAACTCAAAATCCTCTTTAGCATATCTTTCAACAGTTCTCTTAATCAGTTGATGAGTGTTGACAGGGACAGTTGATTTTTCTATTATAAGTCTATATCCCTCTGCATTCTGAGCTATCTGTCTTGAAACTTCCTCCACCTGAGAAAGATCCGCCTTTCCAGTATCGCTTTGGGGGGTTCCCACACAGACAAACATTATTTCACTAAAATTCACTGCCTTTTTCATATTGGTTGTGAAACTTATCTTACCCTCAGCTAGGTTTTTCTGGAGCATTTCTGACAGGCCGGGTTCATATATAGGGGACATGCCTTGATTTAGTTCCTCCAGGTTGGTTGTGGATTTTTTTACACACAAAACTTCGTTACCTAACTCTGCCAGGCACGTGGCTGTGACCAACCCAACATATCCTACGCCAATAACCGTTATTTTCATTTTTTTTAATCTCCAAGTAATATTTTATTAATATTTATTTCAAATTGTTTTGTAAATTTTAATCTGGAATAGTAATATATAAATGTGAGCAAAATAGAGACCCCATATGTTATTAAATAGATATTATTTAGATTATAATGTAATGAAATTTATAAAAAACGGGTTGATAACATGAAGATACTGGTTACTGGTGGTGCTGGTTTTATTGGAAGTCATATTAGTGACAAACTTTTAACAAAAGGTCATGAAGTAGTATGCATTGACAATTTGTCAACAGGGAACATCAAAAATATGGAAGATTCTCTAAAAAATGATGATTTCAGTTTTATTGATTGCGACATCAGAGATTCTAATAAATTAAAAGATATTTTTAAAACTGAGGAATTTGATCAGGTTTATCACTTAGCTGCCGTAGTCGGAGTAAAGCGGGTTTTTGAGTACCCGGAAGAAGTTTTGGATGTTAACATAGATGGAACCGTTAATATTTTTAAACATGCTCTGGATTATGGGTGTAAAAAAGTCATTAACATTTCATCATCAGAAGTCTATGGTGAACCAATAGAAGTTCCTGAAAGAGAAGACAGTCCTAAAAACGTTGACACCCCTTATGCTTTATCAAAACTTGTTTGTGAACATTACGGGAAAATATATAATGACATTCACGGTTTGAAAACGACTTCCCTCAGATTATTCAATGCATATGGCCCTAGACAGGATTCCACACCATATGGTTTCGTTGTTGGGATTTTCATTGATAATGTGTTAAATAATCAACAACCAGTAATATTTGGTGATGGTTTCCAGACCCGAGATTTTACATATATCAAAGATATTGTTAATCTAATAATAAGATCAGGGGAAATTAGTAAAGCTGACGGAGAAAACCTTAACATTGCTGCTGGGAAACCCGTAACCATCCTTGATCTTGCAGAGATGGTAATTGAAATCACTGGAAAAGATTTAGAACCTGTTTTTGAAGAAGAAAGGGAATTTGAAATAAGACACAGATTTTCAGATATATCAAAAATGAGGACACTTTTAGGTTATAAGCCAAAATATGACATCATGGAAGGCCTTAAATTAACTATTGACTGGTATATGGAGAATAGAAAGTGAAATCATGAAAATTGCGATACTTAGTAACAATTATATTCCTCATATCGGTGGAGCAGAGATTTTTGCCATTGAACTAGCCAAATATCTTAAAAATAAAGGACATGAAGTGGATATAATTACCCAAAAACAATCTGGAGTCAAAGATTTTGAAATAATTGACGACGTGAATGTTTATAGAGTAAATAATATTGGAATAAGGGGATTAGGGTATTTTTCAGCGACTATTAACATGTTGCGAACCCTTTTAAAGTTAGATGGGGAAAAATCCTACGATATAGTCCATTCCATTGCAGAGAGCCCAACCAGCCAGGTTGGTACATTTTTCCAAAAATTAAAAAAAAAACCACATATTATTACAATCCAGGGTGGACATTTAAGTAAAAGGGATTTAGACTCTGGTTGGAATAATAAAATACTTAAAAAATTTATAGAATGGAGTTTTAAAAACTCAGATTATCTTCATGCAATAAGTTTAGCATTAGCGGAGGAATCTAAACTGTTAGGTGCAAAAAACGTGGTTATATTCCCTAATGGTGTTAATGAGAATATGCTTAATTATAAATCAAAAAGCTTAATTAGGCAACAGTTAGGAATCAGCGACAATGAAATTATCATCATTTCATTAGCTCGTTTGGTACCATTAAAAGGAATTAAATACGTTATTATGGCATTTTCGAAACTGGTTGAAGAAGATCTAAATACCCGGTTGATAGTAATTGGTGAGGGTCATCAAAAAAAAGAACTTGAAAAACTAACGAAGGAACTTAAAATTGATGATAAAGTTGATTTTAAAGGTTTTATACCTCATGATGAATTACCAAATATTTTGCCCGCAGGAGATGTCTTTGTTCTAACTCCAGAGTATGAAGGTTTGGGCATTGTTTTTATCGAAGCTCTTGCTTCTGGAGTTCCAGTTATAGCCAGCCCCGTTGGAGGAATAGCAGATATAATTGAAGATAGGAAAAATGGCTTATTCGTTGAACATGGGGATGTAGCAAAACTCTTTGAAGCAATGCAATTTTTGATCTCTGATGAAGAAACCAGGGATAAATATAGGAATGAAGGTATCACTACTGTGAAAGAAAAGTTTCTTTGGGAGCCTATTCTTTCCCAAATTGAAGGATTATACTCAAAAGTCTAATAAATAATTTGCCCATTTAAAATAGCATATTAAATTGTCATAATAATGTTAAGCTGATAAATAGATATTATTCAGATGATAATCATATATTGAATAATTGATATGATAACGAAATTTTATTGAAGATAGGTAGTTGATTTATATGAAGGCTTTGGTTACTGGTTGTGCTGGTTTCATAGGGAGTAATCTGACCGATCGTTTGCTTGCAGAAGGTTATGAGGTAATCGGAATAGATTGTCTTACAGATTACTATCCCAAAAAAATTAAAAAGAGAAATATTTCTAATGCATTGAGAAATGAAAATTTCAATTTCATGGAAGAAGATCTACTGAATATTGATAAATTTCCTAAAACAGATTATGTTTTTCATTTAGCAGCCCAAGCAGGAGTTAGAGCGTCTTGGGGGGAAAATTTTAAGACCTACACTAAAAATAATATCGAAGCCACCCAAATTTTACTGGAATTCTATAAAGAACAGAATATAAAAAAGTTCATTTATTCTTCTTCTTCATCAGTTTATGGGGATTCTGATCTTCCAATGAATGAAAATAGTGTGTTGAAACCTGTGTCACCTTATGGTGTGACAAAATTAGCGGCAGAACATCTCTGCTATTTATACTGGAAAAATTACAATGTGCCTACAGTTTCACTGCGGTACTTCACTGTTTATGGTCCCAGACAGCGCCCGGATATGGCCATAAATATATTTGTTAAGTCAGTAATTTCAAAAGATAATCTGAAAGTCTTTGGTGATGGGGAGCAAACCAGAGATTTTACATATATTAATGATGTGGTAGAAGCTTTAATACTATCCGCTGAAAAAGATGTTAAGGGCGAAATATTTAATGTAGGTGGGGGAAGCCGAATATCAGTAAACAACCTGATTAAAGAGATAGAAAATATTTCAGGTAACAAAACCAAAATTCAATATTTTGGAAAAGTAAAAGGTGATGTGAGAGATACTGCAGCAGATTTAAGAAAAATTAATAAGATTCTAGGATGGCAACCTAAAATAAACATTGTAAACGGTCTGAAAACATATATTTCATGGTATAAAGATAACATGGAAAATATATAGGGTTTTATGGCTTTATGTCGTTTGGAGGTTATTAGTTGGGGATTGACGATTACTTTGATAAAAATGTGGAAATTTACAGCTCCTCGATACTTACAAATTATCAAACCGCCTTCATAAAATTTATCAAAAAAAATTACAACAACAATCAAAAGCTTATTGACATAGGGGGCGGTTCAGGGCATTTTGCATATTCAGTCTTAGAAAATTGCCCAGATATCCATGTAGCTGTAATAGATCCATCTCTTAAACTTTTGGAAAAAGTAGATCCTAGAATAGAAAAAAAATTTGGACAACTTCCTCAAATCGATCTAGGAGATAAGTTCGATTATATTCACATGTCCAGCGTATTACATCACATCGTGGGCCCCTCAATTAACAAATCACAAGATTTAGCATTGGAGTCATTGGAAAACATCAATGAATTACTAAATCCAAACGGATTTTTCTTTTTACAAGATTTATTCTACGAAGGATATGTAATACCATCCATACCTAGATCAATCATATTCTATATATGTGCATTTAATAAGAAAGGATTTAAATTACCTTTAAAGGACTTTGTAGAAGATTTAGAGGTATGTTTTTACACGCGCAAAGAATTAACTTCAATGTTAAAAAGATCAGGATTCAAAATTATCAAAAAATGGGAAAATGATTATACCAATACCCTCAGCAAAGAAAAGAACAGAAGTTACAAAAGAAAGATGATCCTCTTAAAAAAATGGGGTAACGTTGCATATTTAGTTAAAAAATCAGATTAATTTATCTTTGAGTCGTTATTTTAATTAATTGGTCATTTTCTTTAAGTAATTCTGGATAGATATAAGTAAAATAAGTCCTTGCAAAAAAATCATGCATTCATAAAATGTTTTTATTAGATGTAAATGCAAAAGTATATCTATCTCTCAATTGAAAAAGTGTAAAAACTACCTAAAATTGATTCATAATAAATCAGTGCTCTCAAGATCGTTTTATTTCAGATTTCAGGAGAATCTCAATGAATAAACTTATAACATTATTCCGCGAAAACCGTCAAAGAAATACAGTTTTCAACATTGCATTTTTTATTTTCTATTCTCTACTACTGATATTCCTTGATTTATTCAGAAATAATATTACAACTAATTTTTTAATCTTTTGGATACTTGTTTTGCCAATATTTATATTTCCACTTTACAATATTTTCAGTTACAGGAAAGGGGATAAAAAAACAATTATAATGACCATAATTCAAGTAATTCTTATAATATTCATTTTACACATGATAAGGATCATTCTTTCAGACTACCAAATGTTGTTCAGCGATGATGGGTACGCGATCATAGATTCAGCTAAGTATATGTTAACAAATAATTATTTAGTTTTTGACCAAAAAAGTCCAGATTACACCAAATGGTTTATAGTGCCAATTATTTATGACGAAATTGCGTTACTATTAAACATAAATCTAATAAAAACAGCCATTTTCTTGCCCTCACTCATAAGTTCTATTGGATCAATTTTTGTATTCTTATTTGGAATAGTTTTCTTCAGAAAAGAAAAAGCAGTGCTGTTAGGGTATTTACTATTTTCTGCATTCGTTTTTTATAATATTACTCACTCTTCTGCCCATCCAGAATTTATGGCATTCATTTTTATATTCATATCATTATTTTGCATATTTAAAGCTAAATTAGAAGAAAACCCCCTGATATGGAATTTATTGGCCATAACATTTATTTTTCTGACCTGCGCAAGTAATTACACTTCAGCCTTTTTTTTAATGTTATTATTCATAGTCATGTTTATTTCAACTACACTCCCTAATTTTAGACGCATTAAAATTAATCGAAAAAAATTAATAAATTATGGTATGGTACTTTTTGTAATAATCAGTTTTTTTTCATATGCAGTTTACATTGGAGTTTCAGCATTCGAAAGTACGGTTTTAATGGGGACCGAACTCGATACCCCTTCATTCAGAGATGCAGGAACGCCCACTCAAACCATAACTACCCCTACTATCAGAGATCAAATAACTGGCAAAGGTCAGCCATTATTACTATTAATATTCGGATTGATAATATTATATGGGTTGTATAATTACCGAAATGATGGAGAAAAATTTGTGAAAATGTTATTTATGGGAACATGGGGATTTATTGGCGTTTTAGCATACATAATCACTGTATTATTGCAAATGGGTGGTTTATATCTAGGTCCAAGAATACTGGTGTTTTTCTACCCATTCATACTATTCGCCGCAGCTTTTGTAATTGTTGATTTCAAATTATACAAACGTAAACTCGTTGCCATATTTCTAATTTGCTTTTTTATTGTGAATATAGCTACATACGACTTCATTCCGGGAAGTATGGTAAATAATGGATTAATACCAGAATATTATAATGGTAAACCAGAAATAAGTTCAATTCAGTGGTACTCAAACAATGGTAGTTATGTTATTGGGGGTGATGCTCTTCACATGCGTTCATTCAACACTTACAATGGGAAGTATGCCACAAGCTACCAGTATTCACCTGAAAACTTAGACATCATAAAGAATTATGATTTATTATATCAAAAATCCGTTAGTTACAACCCTAAAACAGAATTAAAAATTAGATCAGCTATAGAAAAATTTGATAATATGTCCTGGCTCTCGGAGGTCTACAGCAATGGATGGTGGCAGATTTATTTCTCACGTTAAGCCTTCAATGGTGGATATGATCAATGCACTAGAAAAAAAAATTGGCATTGATGTCAAATATTTCCTAAAAAATACACCATCTCTGTTAACAGTCACCATCATATCAACAATTTTTGGTCTTATTTCATCCATAATAATGGCTAGATTGCTTTCCAAGGACATATATGGAACCTATTTATATGTATTGACTCTTATTAACACTTTAAGCATATTTTCAATTAGTGGGATGAGCACTGCTGTTCAGAGGGACGCCAGCCGAGGTTTTGATGGAATCTTGGTAGCTGGGAGTAAAATCAGATTTAAATGGAGCTTCTTAGGCAGCCTAGTACTAATTGGAGCCGGTATTTATTATTTAACACAAGGAAATTTACTTTTATCAAAATGTTTGTTTTTATCCGCTTTATTTTTTCCATTTGTATACAGTTTTGATACTTTTTTCAATTTTGTAATGGGCAAAATGCTTTTTAACAAATATGCCCTTTATAAAACGATTATAATTACGATTAATGCAACTTCGGTCGTAGCACTAGTTTTAGCAACTGAAAACATATTTTGGGCTCTTTTAGCATATTTTATCAGTTTTTCTGTTCTTCAGTTAATTTTATGGAAAAAAACTGTGCAAAAAGATAAAACCAATGATTGTGTTGATAATGAATCAATTAAATATGGGAAAGTATTAACGCTACAAGGTACCATTCCCATGGTCGCTAATCAGTTCGACAATATAGTCATTGCCAACTCTTTGGGTATGGGAGACCTGGCTGTATTTACAATCGCATTATATGTAGGAAGTTTTGCAAATGTACCCTTAGATATAATATCTAATCTAATCTTCCCGAAGGTAGCAAAAAAAGATAAGAAAGAAGGAACAATAGCCGTTTTGAAAAATTTAAAGTACATTATAATGCTCTCAATTATCATTTGTGGCTTTTTTGCAATTTTAGTACCTTTTTTGATCCCTTTATTCTATTCTGCCAGCTATCATGATTCAATTTTTTACGCCCAATTGATCCTAGTTGCACAAGTTGCATTTGCCCCTGGCGCAATATTGAATCAAATGCTTAAAGCCCAAGCAAGATCGCGAGAAATGCTTAGAATACTTCTAATAACCCGAATACTGGAGATTGTACTATTCGCTGTGATGATTCCATTACTTGGACTATTAGGTGCTGTTATTGTAAGAATCATAAATAATTTGGGATTCTCACTAATTACTTATATACTCATAAAAAGAGGTTAAATAACTTAAGATTTTGACATTGCTGAAGTTATTACGTTGAAATTTTATAAAAAATATGTTTATTGGGTTTAAGTTTTGATAATCATAAAATCTAAGATTAAACTACATATGCATATATCTGTTTTTTATTTTTACCTTCCATTTCTACGTATTCTACACGATATCCTGCATTCTTTAAGAAGTTATAGCAGTCTTCACGAAGTTCATCGCTATGTGTTTCTAAGAATATTTTTGGTTTATATTTTTTTATTGTATTTTCTGATCCTTTTAAAACCAGGAATTCTGCACCTTCAACATCAATTTTCATAAAATCTGGAGCAGGTATTCGTTTCATTTCGACCAAATTATCAATACGTACTGTTTTTACTTTTATAGTATTTTCTCCGGCTATATCCGTAATATGACTCATTGCAACACTTACATCCTCAAAAAATGATGTTCCACAGTCATCTGAGACGGCAGCAGCGATAAATTCTGCGTTATCACAATTATTCATTTCTAAATGTTTTTTTAGGTAATATAAATTACGAAGGAGAGGTTCAAAAGCAACTACGTGCCCTTCATCCCCAACAATAGTAGATGATAATAATGAATAAAACCCAACATTAGAACCTATATCAAAAACAACTGAACCAACATTTAATTCTTGTTCAAAAATTGATCTTAGTGCTTTTTCATAAGTACCCAATGCACATTCAATATTTAAAGATCTCACATACCATTTTTTACCTTTCAACTTACCATGTAAAATCGGTGCTACCATATCCTCTGGTAAAATTTTGTTAAAAAATCTACCGATTTGTCCTTTTAAAGGCACTAATGAAAACTTCATCAATCACCTCAATATTTTATTTTCTATAAATCTCTTTGAATACATCCATCAAATTTTTAACCCACCGATCTAGACTATGGTCTTTCACCACAATTTCTCTTAATCTCAGTTCCAAGTCTTTATTTGGAGTTAATATATTCATTTTTATCTTTTCGGCAAGTTCCTCATAATCTTCGGGAACAAAATAACAATGTTCTTTAACATCATCTGGAAAAATTTTATAATAGGCTTCATTACAAGTAATGACTATTTTACCACACGACATAGCTTCTAAAACTGTTTTATCCAAACTTCCCGTATTACTAGGGTTAACGAATATGTTACAACTCTGATAAACATTTTCAATATTTGTAAATGGAACTTTACCTGTGAAATTAATATAATTTTCCAAATTAAGCTTAATTGTTAAGTTTTTTAATGATTCCAGATATTCTCTTTCAGTTTCACTGGTTATGTCACCAACAATTTCGAATTCAAGCTTAGAAACTTTTTCTTTATTTACAAGTATATCCGCGGCCCTAATCATATGCCCTATTCCCTTAACCTTAGATATCCTGCCTAAGTACATAATTTTAATTTTGTCAGATTTAACTTCACCCGGAATGAATTTGTTGGTATCAATTGCTTGGCCAATTATTCTAAGTTTATCACTTTTCAACCTGAAACCCGCGGCAGAAGATGTCACAGCCATTGTACATAACTTATGTGCCTTTTTCATCCTATCAGAAACAGCTCCATGTGCATACCACATTACAAGTGGTTTATTAAACAATCGAGTAAAACGACTTGCCCAGATAGTTAATATTGGATACATTAAAGAAAAGACCTCATCGGACCACCAAACATTTTTGAATATATAATAATGAATATAAAAGAAAAAACGAAAACGATTGCCTCTTGGAGGGCAATAGACACTGACGTTTTCAGGAAACCATGTATTTTCATCATAGTTTAAAGTAAAAATTGTCAATTCGTCAACATTATCTGCAATTTTTCTTATCCAAGTTGGCAAAAATGCTAAAGCAGTGTGGTTTTCAGTGATTTCTGGAGCAAGAACAAATAATTTCAATTTTTAGCCCCCTTAATAGCCATTTCCCACATTTCCTGATATTTTGGTATTATCTTTGACGGAGAATAATTAGTTATAACCATATTTTTACCTTTACTTCCCATTTTCATAGCGTTTTTTCGATCTACCAACATTAAGACTATTTCTTTTGCAAGTGATGGGGGATTATCTACCTCAAACAATGCGCCACAATCCTCTTTTAATATTACATCTGATATTTTACATGAATTTGACACAACTACAGGTTTTCCTGAAACCAGTGCTTCTAAAACAACACGACCCCATGCTTCAGACCTGGAAGGTAATACCAATAAATCACTTTTTTTATAATATATAGAAATATTTTCAAATGGAACTTTGCCTGTAAATATAATATTTTCTGAAATATTTAAATCATTGGAAAGACTTTCTAACCTGTTTTTTTCAGGACCATCACCAACAATTAAAAATAACGTTTTAGGGATTTTTTCCAAAACGACTGGAGCTGCCTTTAGTAAAGTATCAACTCCTTTAGTAGGTATCAAGGAACCTACAAATAACACTACTTTTTCAAAATCACCTAAATCTGGCAAATTATTTTTATTTGTACTTTCATTATCTAAATTAAATTTTTCGACATCAAGAAAAATAGGGAAATTTATTATTTTATCTTCAGGAATGCCAAAATTCTGTAATCTTTTAGCGAGAGAGCTATTCACTGTCCTTACACTATCCGCCCGTTTAAGGATTGCCTTAGACAGTATATTCCAAACTTTATGAGAACTTCCTTGGGACAACCACCATTTATTATCAATATAATCACTGTGAACCTGAATATTAAGAGGAATTTTATATCTTAACTTGAGCAAATACCCAATCAAACCATTCATAAATGGATCTTGGGTAGAAACCACATCGATGTTGTTTTCTTTACAGATATCAGAACAAATTCTATAAGGTTTTAAAAAAGGTATCTTTCCCTGCGGCACAGCATAAACTGTGATTTTTTGAGAAATTTTTAATTTCCGATAATTTTCGGAATTATTGGCAAAGACTGCTATGTGGAGACTCGAAATGTTTTTACTAATTCTAATCATTCTTTCCCTAGTACTGCCCGAAGTATCATCATTTAAGAGGGTTCGATCAGAACCTATAGATAAAACATTCAAAGTAAACTCTCCAATTCTTTTTCTAATAATATTAAATTAATTTCCCAGTCAAATTTATCCCTTAATGTTACATATGCATTTTTGGACAGTTCTTTTCTTAAGCTTTTATTCTCAATAAGTTTTTTTATAGCTTTTTTTAAAGATCTTCTTTCAGAACCTGCAATCAGTCCATTTTTACCATCAACTACTATCTCTTCAGGTCCTCCTTTAGTAGTAGTCACGACAGAAACCCCATACAGCATTGCTTCTATTAAAACATGCGAAAATGTCTCATAGATTGAATTAAGCACTAATAGATCCGACTTCATGTATTCATCTATTAATTCTGATTTATTTAAGTTTCCTGTAAAATTTACTGAATTACCTATTGATAGATTTTCGGCTAATTTCATTAAATATCCTTTCTCAGGACCATCCCCAACAATTGTTAACTTGGCATTGGGATATAAATTATTAATATCTTTAAATATTTTTATCACATCTTCAACTCTTTTTAGCTTAATTAGACGTCCTACAGAAATAATGGTAATTGAATCACATTTATCCTGAATACCTTTTTTATAGCTAAAACTACTTTTGTATTCTATAGAATTTGGGATTACTGCAATTTTATCGGGATTAACTCCATAAAACTCTTTTATAACCATTCCAGCAGCTTTTGAGGGAACTATAATTTTTTTTGATAATTCCATCACCCCTTTTTGGACTCTAAAGACTATTTTTTGATATAGATTCAAATCTAAACCCCTCAAATAAGTATTCGGTTCTAAAATAGTTATATTCTTATTAACAGCACTTTCCCAAAGTTTTTCTCCAGCATATCGTAACAAAACTGGTTTATTACTAATCAACCCACATAAAGCGGAGGTGAATCCTAAGAAATGTGGATTTAAGGTATAAATTATATCAGAATCCTTTGAAATTTTGTTTAGGAACAGGAATAATTGAATCTGATGAATAATAAAACCAATAAATTTATAATTATATTTTGGAGGTAGTTTATAAACTCCTGATTCCACCTTGGCAATTTTTGAAGTTGTTACAATTTTTACAGTGTGACCCTTTTCTTCTAATCTATTTTTAATTTCATAAGCATAAGTAGCAGGACCTCCTATTTCAGGAGGGTATATGGTGGTTGTTATTGTTACATCCATTATATCACATATTAAAAGTGTCTATCCCAGAAGTTTTTTAGTTAAACTGATAATCGCCAAAACAATATCTAAAATTTTGGATTATACATCTTAATAAAATTGAAATATAAATAACGAATTTCATAATACTCATTAAGGCTTATTTAAAACATAATTTATAGCATCCAAGAAACCTTGAAGAGTTTTATCCTGATTAAAGTCATTTTTTATCATTTCCTGAGAATTTTTACCCATTTCTCGTATTTTATCAGGGTTTTTAAGTAACTTCTTTAATTTTTTATAAATTTCATTTGAATCATGTCCTTTGACAACATAGCCATTTAAACCATTTTTTATAATATCAATAGAAGCTGCGTTAGTGTCCGTAGCGATAACCGGCAACCCTGCTGCCATAGCTTCACTAATAACAATTGCAAATCTATCAAAAAAACTGGGTAAGACAAAAATGTCTGCGGCTAAGAAATAAGCGGGCAATTTTTTTGGCTGTACAAATCCAACAAAATTTACATCTGAAGTATTTTTACTTTGTGCGATTAGTTCCTCTTTTTGAGGACCCTCACCAGCAATAATCAAACCCACATCATAATATTCTTGCTTTAATTTAATAAAAGCATCCAAAAGATATTCAACACCTTTCCGTGATTTAATCAACTGTCCTGCGTATATAATATTATATTTTCTCTCTAGACCTAAATCCCTCTTTATGGCTTCTTTTTTGCCTTTCAACTTTATACTCTCTTCTAAAAATGAATCAACATCGCCCATGTTTATTGCTATGAATATTTTTTCTGGATTAATACCAAAAGACAGTATATAATCTTTTGCCCAGGTTCCATAGACAACATAGGCATCAGATAACCTTAAAATGGTTTTTATGAGGGGTAAAAATATATTTCGAATACCGATAGCCTCATCGCGAAGAGTGCTGCCTGACCACATTATTAAAGGAGTTTTAGTTATTTTACAGTATATAATAGCTAATTTTACAGTTAAGGAAGTATATCCTCCAAAGATGACAACATCAAACTTTTCTTTCTTTAATATCCTGATAATTGACGGGTTAATCTCATAATTAAGTAACATGCCCCGACCTCTGTATTTCAATGTATATCCCTTCAAAACCTCATAATCGAAGTTATAATCCGTTCCAAGTTGCCATTTTCGATGTGATGCAGTCATGTGAAAAAAATACACTTTTAAATCAACTTTTTCTGCTAATTTTTCATAAAGAGGTATTCTATAAGGTGTAGGTATATTAGTTATCAGTGCAATCTTTGGTTTTTTCGTTTTATAACCTCCTTATTCCTTTTGCCAACAGATTTAAAAAAAAAACTATTAATAGGGATTTTCAGTTTTTTTCTCATTGGTCCACAACTTTGTTAATGGCAACCAGCATTTTTTTATTCCAATTAAATATAAAAATGCTTCTCCGCTCCTTTATCATTTCGACCGCTATTTCATGGTCATAAGCATTTTTAAGCAATTTAATAGCTTTTAAAGCAAGTTCTTCATGATTTTTTGGGTGAAATAGTAATTCTTCATATTTTAGCTGTTCAGGAATACCACCAACATCTGAACCCAGAACAAGTTTATTTAGATATAAAGACTCTAAAATGGTGTTGCTGAATCCTTCATGTAATGCTGTTACAATGTTTAAATCTGATGCAACCATATATACAAATGGGTTATTTCTCCAGCCCTCGACAAAAACACTATCTTCAAGTTTGTTTATTTTCACAAAGTTGATTACATTTATTTTATCAGGACCATCGCCCACTATAAACAATAAACTTTCAGGTATTTCTTTTTTAATAATTTTAAACGCATAAAGCAGAGTTATAATATCCCTACCATCTAAATATAAGTTTCCAACAAATGAAATAATTTTTTTATTCTTATAACGATTTTTTAATATGATGGAGTCCGAAACTGCTTCTTCTTCTTTCAGAACTACCCAACTGGGGTTAGCATTGTTATATACAACACACGTGTCATCAGGATTTATTTTAGATTTATTTATCATATCATTCCTACGAATTTTTGAATTAAAAATTGTAAAATCAACATTACGATATATCCAATTTTCTAATTTAGAGAGTATCAAATGAATTGGCCTAGAAAGAGTACGATGCTTCTTTTCAAGCTGAATTTTCATACCGGTAATACTATCGGCACGATCACACAGCAATACTTTCATGTTACTATAAAATATTTTTGATATTATACCAATCAAAGCATCGAATATGGTGAAAGAAACAAAAACATCAATTTTATTCTTTCTGGCAATACTGATTGCCATTGGAATGGCTTGTAAACTAAAAGGAAGATAAGTAGGAGGTATTCGTATAATATGGGTACCATAATGATGAAGATTTTCAGCAAATATATTAGAAAATCCTCTAGGGGAGATATGGTGAACTTCGTCACCCATGTCTATAAAAGCATTAATAAGTTCCATATACCGCCTGTAAGCACCTCCTCGCAAATCATCTGAATTACTGAGTGAAATAGTTATAATTTTCATTTGAGCGATTCCTTTTTTTGAGAACTATGCAAATAATCATTTGATTATCCATTTAAACATTATTGTTATCATTTCTTTTAAAATGTTTATACAATCAATCCAACTTCCCATTTACTCCGTAGAGAATATGAGGTTTTTTGAGATTTAGAACGATGCAACAGATTAACATTACATCAATGAAACGGTTTTATGTTGTTAATCCGAAATCTTTTCTCACTTCAATACGCATATTATGCAGAAATGGAACTAATAACCAAAAATCTACTCCTCTTACTTTTCACACTAAAATATATAAAAAACTATCGTTTCTTTTTAGCGACGACTGTAGTATAAATCCCATATGATGGGAAAAATTTGGCCAAAATTTTTCCAATTAATGGTACACCCCAACTTCACCATGATTTTTGAGAACACAAAAACTATGTGCAATCAATAAATCATTCCTTGCCCTTTTAGTAAAAAGCCTCAGATGATGGTGCCCAAACCTATCAGAATCCTGCTTTTCCATCCTATTAGTAGATATAGGATTTCTTAGCATGTAAAATTCATCAAAAACAGCATTCATAGGATGGGTAAAAGTTAACAAAAGAAACACTATAGAAATTAGAGATCCCTTATTAGGCGCCGAAAGAATAAAAACTCCTCCCTTCTTCAGTACCCTATGAGCTTCAGAAATAAAGTGATCAGTTTGGGGAATATGTTCTAAACACTGATTACTAACAATCATATCTACTGATTCATCTTCAATATCCCATTTATCGTTACCAGCATCCTGATCATGACATATATACCCTAATGAACTGCAATATCCTATACCTTGAGGAATGTCTATAATTATTTTTTTTTCGCAATTGAATGATTCTATGATCGGACGACCCCCTGGTCCAATTTCCAATACTTCATTACCCACTTTGAAATCATTAAGAAGTTCAATTAAAACTTCCGCATTGACCTTATCTACTTCCATAAAAGGATAAGCCATTATTAATTTAAGTTTTTTAATTATTTCTCCAGCCATAATACTCCCTTTTAACTAGTTATAATAAAATAATTAATAGACTTTATTTTATAGTAAATCCCATTCAATTAATTCGTTTGAAAACTTTTTTAGATGTTTTAGAGTAAATTGAATCTCTTATATCATTTTTTACTCTACTTAAATTTAAGGTATTATCGATGTCCTGGCTAAAGTCAAAGTGGTTGGATATTGTACTGCAAATCCTTAATTGTCTATCGATTTCCGTTACTGCTAATTCTGGTTTCCTTTCATAAACTAGCTCTGGAGGAGATTTAAGGAACAATAATATATCTGGATGGGGAACAATTCTCAAAAGAACCCTGATAAAGATGTTATTTATCTTAAATGGGCCTGGCTGAATGAGATAATCATAGAAATATCTGTCAAACACCATGAATGTTTTTTTGTTTCGGTTTTTATATTTAAGATAATAATATCCTATGATGTACTCTAAAGAATAATAAAAAACAAGGAAGTGTGGTACGATTCCATTAGGAGTTTTCTTATCCATTTTTTCCTCAATGTCTCTTCCAATTTTTTTATATTTATTAGATGGCATCATATTTTTAAATTCAGGGAAAACCCCGTAATGTCCGTGAAAATAATAGGTCTTTTTAAAAATACTCTTAGCAGTGCCCCTTATTGAGGAGGATATTGTTGTTTTTCCTGAACCATCCGGACCTATGAGACAGACAAATACCATGACTTCACTTGAAGATTTTTCCTTGATGTGTCCCCAAAAAAAATTAAATATTTTCAAGGGGAATAGCAATTTTTCATTTACCAAAGAATTGAAAGCTAAGTTATTGCGTGTTTTTTTATGGTCCTTCCTAATTTTGTTCCAATTGCCATGTATAGAATTATATAGTAACTTATCTATTATTTTATCGTTGAAATATTTTGTTAATACCATTTTAAATGATTCTGGATCTTCAGGGGCAAATTTTTTTATTTGCCTATAATTTTTTTCCCGTATAGTCCCATTTTGGAGGATTTCTTTGAGTACCAGTGTTGCTGCCTCGACCCCTTTAGGAGGAATGTAAAATCCATTCTTGTGCAATATTCGGTTATTCATAACAAACTCTGTGTCCACCCATGTTAAGCCCTTCCAAGTTATTGGAGCCCATACATCCCATTTTAAGGTTTGAGATGGTTTATTCCCGTTGAAAAATATATAAGATGCGAAACCATACCTTTTTTGTTTGTCACATAAATACCATCCTTTTTCTAGTCCCAAAGAACATAATAATCTACCATAATTATTTAATTCATTCTCAGTGACTAACATGTCAATATCATTACCTACACGATCCGGCAACCCATCATAGTTTCTAAGAACAACATAGGGAATCTTTTTCTCTTCCAAAATTTCAAAGAATGATTTTATGAATTCTGACCTAGATTTATGAGTCATGAAATCTTCCCCCCAACTTCAAGAAGTGATTTTAAAAATATTGTTGTCACTGTGAGAGTATCAAATGAAAAAGTTTTATTTTGATGGTTTATACGTTCAAGTTCCATTGGAATCCATTGACTTGCTCTTCGGATAATTTCAACAATTTTTTCTGAACCTTCTTCATCATCAACCAGACAGACACTTTCACCATAAATTCGAGGTATGTCACCATAAGGCCGGGTTATTACAGCGCAAAGGGAGGCCATGGCCTCTAAAATCAATAAAGGCATGTCAATACTGCTACTCAGATGTCGGTAGGGCTGTAGGAAAATATCAGTTTCTCTTAAAATATCCTGAACCATCTCCTCAACCTCCGAAGAGTAATGGTTGAAATCAAGTGAAATATAATCAAACTTGTTTTGACTGCTCAAATTCTTGTGTATTTTAACTGCTTCGGGATCGTCTTCCCAGTGGATTCCATAAAATTTCAGGATAATGTTCTCATCCTGCGCAAGCTGATTTAATATATCAATAACTTCCAGAACACCTTTACCCACATCGACTCTGCCTATAAAAGTAACCCTTAGATTTCCTAGATTTTTGTTATTCCCTATTTCCATGAAGTAGTCTAATGGGACTGGAGGTAAGAGAAATACTGATTCATCACCCCATTTTTTTAGAGCATCTTTAATGCGAGGAGAAATTGAAAATGATTTTCCGTTATACCTCCAAAGAGAATTAAAAATAAAAAAAGCATTCCGTTTAATAAATGACCTAGGCCAATCTGTGTAAATAATGTGGAAAAAAATGTTATTCTTCTCTTTCCGGCGAAATAGAGCATAATTAATAAAGTCTCCGGGAGGTATATACATAGTAACCACATGATCATAATTTTTCAAGGAGTTTAGAGCTTCTTTAAGCTTATTGAAATAATTGGAAGTTATTCCAGAATTATTTTCAATTTTTTCCGAACTTGTGCCATATATCACATAGTCAACAGTAATATTGTGATCTTTTACTAGTTCTAATGAAATTCTCCTCACCAGCGAATTTGTTCCACCTATTTTATCAAAATCAAAAGACTTATGATAACCAAAAAATGCTATTCTCATAATAATCACTTAAGTTTATAATCACAATTAAACATTTTATTAACTAATTTTATGTCTTAATATTGCATTTTTCACATATATCCATGTAAATCTTTTCTACATTTTGTGCTATTTGTTCCCATCCAAAATTTTCTTCAATATGCTTAACGCAATTTTGAGATAATCCATTGAGCAATTTTTCATCCTTCAATAAGTGAAACATTGAATTTTTAATTTGATTTTTATCATAGTCCACTACGCAGCCCACTTTCCCATCTATCCAATCAAGTTCTTCAACTTTATTTGTGGTAATAATCGGTGTTCCGCAAATGCATGATTCTAAAAAAGTTAATGGAAATCCAGAGAAACTTGGTGTGACAAATATATCTGCATCCACATAGGCTTCAATCTTATTAATACCATCTAAAGGACCTGTAAAAATGACATCCTCACCAATACCAAGATTAGCGGCCTTTTTTACCAAATTTTCCATAAAACCATCATCCGGACCAACAATAACCAGTTTAACATTATTCATCATATTATATAAGAGATAAAATGATTCTATAAGCATATCTATCCTTTTAGATTCATGAAGTCGACCCAAATACAGTATAATTCTTTTATCATTTCTTATTAAGTATCGATTCCGAAATCCGCCTTTTTTTGGCAGCACTTTATAGGTGGATAGATCTATCCCATTGGGGATTATCTGAATTTTTTCAGGGGCAACTTTTAATTTAAGATAACTCTCTTTTTCCGTTTTATTAAGAGCAGTGACCATACTGGCATTTTGCAAAATGTTTCTCCCAAAAATATTATAAAAAAACCTGTTTAGAATCTTTTTACTGATAAACCATGGCAATGAACCATGAGAAGTTAATACATAAGGTACATTGTATTTTTTGCAATATATTGATGTAGCTACTGATGCAAAAGATATTAAGTCCTGAAGATGGACCACATCATACTGATGCAAATTGTTTTTCAAGTACTTGATCATTCCAGGGGACATGTAAAGTTTATATTTCCATGCAAATGAATCACTGATGTTTTTAAACCTTATAATATTAAGATCATCATTATCGTTTTCCTGATCGCAATATCTCTGATTAGGTTTATGCATGTCAGTAGTTAAGATAGTAACTTCATTTCCCCGTTTAACTAAATTATGGGATAGATCATTTACTACTCTGGCACATCCACCTGTTTCCCATGCTAAGGGCGGTGTGGAAATAACTTGTAATATTTTAATTTTCTTACCTCAAAAATATTATTTTTATAGTTTTAATTCCTGTTTAACTGAAGATCACTTAGTAAAAAGGGATTCCTATAACCACCATATGCTCTTTCCAATACCAACTTCAGATAGAATTTCTTTAAGTAGAGCAGAGAAACCCCCAAATGATGGAAATTCTCAGGATAATCATAGACCCATAAATAGTGAGAATATCACCATATGTAGGTTTAAATGAAATATTAGAGATCTGGCCCTTAAATCCGGGCATTTCACCTCAAATATGCCTCCATACTTTAATACTCTGACTCATTCTTCTAAAACCTCTTTCATTTCTATGGGAGAAATGTTAATTACATGCTCTATAAACTTGATCAAAATATATCGTCAAATGGCAAATTATTGCATCAGCCACTACATCAACACCTTCAAGGGACCTATCATCAAGTCCGATAGATCCAGGAAAGACTTTTTTATCTCCACAACCTCATTTCTAATATTAATTTATTTTCAAGACCCACCCTTAAATACCTCCTTGAAATATTTAGGCCAGTTTTTTTCGGATAATGTGTTCACAAAATAACTTCTACAGTTCTTTGAAAGAAATTCGAAATTTTCTTTAATATAATCAATGCCTTTTATCCATTGATCTGCATTTTTATCGAGACCAACTAGGTATCCTGTAGTTTCATGAAATACACACTCATTTAACCCAGGAATGTCACTAGCTAAAACTGGAACTCCATACATGTATGCCATAGAAGCAACAGAACTCTGACGAGCGGTTTTGTAGGGGGTAATAGTCATGATGCTGTTTTTCATTAAAATACCCATCTTGTTATCACTTATAGTTGGTTGGTAAAAAATTTCTAAATTTGAGTATTTATTATATTTTTTTTTATCTTCGATATTTTGTCGGGATATTATTAGAAATTTAAAACCCATATCCTCATTAGAAGCATGATCTACAATCTCCATAAACTTCTCAGGCCCCTTTGCAGACACTGGAGGACCTATAAAATTAATATACGACCGATTTATAATTTTATTTTCTATATCGATGCCAAGATCCTCATACATCAAAGGCACCCTTATCGTTTCACCGTCAAATTTGGAGTATCTCTTATTAAAAAGAATTTCCGCTTCATCGGATGATAAAACAGCTAAATCGGAAAATTTCAGTAGTTTTTCCTGTACATGTTCAAAAACACACAACCAAATACGTTGAAATAATCCATAGGCGCCTTTATCTTCAACATAAGGTTCATGAACGTGTTGGATTACTCTTCCACCATAGCTCTTAATTTTTTTCGCAATATAATAATTGAAAAGAGGATGTATATTGTGGAAATAAACACTCTTGGGTTGGTCTTTTTCAATTAATTTTTTTAATGTCCTCAAATTATAAATATTAATGGAATCCTTAAGAATCGATGTTAAATCTTTAGATTTCCCTACAAAAAGTATTTCTTCAGCTTTTTCATCTTGTAACATCCATTGGAATTGTGAACTAAGCAAATACTTTATTTCATAGCCCTCTTTCTTTAGTTGATTTCCCATCGCATAACAATGGGACTTGAAGATAGGACTATATTGCAAAGAAACGATATATATCAATTACTTCCCCTTTTTAAGTTCATAAAATATATCCTTGTATATAGAAACATTCTTTTCCAAGTTCATCTCGTTTTCAATAAATCTCCTGCCATTTTCACCAAACTTTTCTCTAATCATTGGATTATCCTTCAATTCCAGGATTGCATTTTTAAATCCATCAACATCTCCTGGTTCGACCAGGTTGCCACAATTAACGTTTTTAATAAAACTAGCTGTTTCTGATTTTCGAGATACAATTCCAATTATTGGCTGTTTCAAGGCAAGAAGGTTGGTTAATTTACCAGGCAGGCATGGAGCTAACATTCTATCATCTAAAGAAACAATGGATATATCAGAAGAATTTACTATATTGAAATATTCTTCACGTGGTTGGAAGGGTATAAGCTTTAGATTGGATATATCCTCATTTTTTATCCTTTCCTCAAGATTATCTTTTATCATACCATCGCCAGCAATATAAAAAATCACATCATCATGGTCTTTGAGTTCCTTGGCCACATTAAGTATATTATCTATACCCTGAAACGGAGACAGTATTCCAGCATAAGAAATAAGAATTTTATCTTCAATCCCCTCATTCTTCTTGAAATCACGCTTAGATTCAAAATGATGTACATCTGAAGGGTTAATCCCGTTATATATGTGAGTGACCTTAGATGGATCAGCTCCTTTGTTAACTACGTAATCGATCCCTCCTTCTGATAAAACTGTAATATAATCCGCATCACGATAAGACTTCCTTTCCATATGTTCCAGGAGTTTTATCATTATAATATTATTTTTTATACCCCCATAATTCACATCGAGAAGTTCTTGGGGGTGGAAGTCCTGATAATTCAGGACTGATGGTGTACCATCGTATTTCCTTATTTTATTTGCTAATTGATAAAGGGGGAGAGGTGGGATATACATTAAACAAACATCAAATTTTTCTCCCATTTTTTTATATTCATTGAAATAGGAATAAGGTAAGAAGAAATGTTCAAGTCCTCTTAAAAATGCAAAGTCCCTCATTGAAAAGATTTTAGAACGTCTGACATTGATTCCATTAATTATTTCAGAATTGGGGAATACTTTACCCTGATCTGATTTGTTCAAGTTAAATTCCCGAGGATAAGATGTAAGAACTGTGACTTCATGGTCATTTCGAACGAAAGCACTGGCTAAATCATGATAAACATGAGCAGCACTCCCTATTTCCGGAGGAAAATAAGCCACAACCATTAAAATTTTCATCTTAAACATTTCCCTCAAATTCAATCATCTTCCGCACACCTTCCTGAAAACTGGTAGGCTTAATACTGAACTCTTCCCACCAAGGATAGTCGGGGAAAACTTCCTCAGCAGTAAGTGAATCCACCTGATCCGATGTGAATTCTTCATTACCACTTATTTTCTGATAAAACGCCATTGCAAACTTGAAAACGCTCACCGGCAAAAACAGGCGGAAGTGAAAGCCATCTACTTCATCTAAAACCGCCTTGATCATATCTTTGAAGTATATGGTTTCTTTCCCATTGATACTGTAGCTTTGATTTGCAGGGAACTCATTAATGAGAGAAATGACTATGAGGCAGATGTCATCAATGTAAATTGGTTGTCGGGGCCACTTTCCATGCCCAGGTATGGGGAAAAATGGAAACTTCTTGGCGAAATTTATCAAGTAACCGATGTTCTTATCATCAGTGGGTCCGAACATCAGAGAAGGTCTGAGAATACAATATTCCAACTCATCATTCTGTACAAGTTTCTCTCCTTCCAGTTTGGTGTTAGCATAGTCATCTTTGCGGACTGATAAAACTGCTGCCGAACTGAAATGGATAATCCTTTTTACACCTTTATCCCTGGCAGCACCCAGAATGATTTCTGTTGCCTGGACATTGTTTAAGCGGAATGGTTCGTAATCTGGTGATGATATCTGTGCAGCCAGGTTTATAAGATAATCTGCATCTTTTAACTCATCCTCCCACTGACCATTCTTTGAAAGGTCTCCTTCAACAGTTTTAACATAATCATTAATAAATTTCAAATTTTCCGGATCAAAATCTATAACAACTATTTCATCACTTTTAAAACCGTTATCAAGCATAACTCTTACTAGGTTCCTCCCTACGAAACCTGCTCCACCTGCAATCACTATCTTCATTCAATAAAACCCCTACAATAAATTTCGCTTTTATGATGTATAGTCCCAGTCTTCAAGTTATGAAGATGTATCTAATTAAAAGAACCTCAAAAAACCGGAGTCCTAACCAAAAAGACTAGAACTCGGCGCTTTTTTCTATGACATCCCAGTTGTCCTGGAACCAGTTATATGTATTTTTGAGACCTTCCTTAAAAGGCACTTTTGGTTTGTAACCTAAAATGTTTTCAGCTTTTTCAATAGATGATAATAATCGCGTTTTAGCATCCCAGTCCCTGCGGGCTGCATATGCTATACATTCGGTGTTACCAGTTAGTTCATTAACCATGTTTGCCATGTCAATAACCCTGGTTTCAGATCCAGAACCTAGGTTAATAGCTTCACCAATAGCTTCATCTTTGATCCCCATGGTCATGAGCCCATTTACTATATCGTCCACATAAGTCCAGTCACGTGTTTCAGAACCGTCACCAGTAATGGGCAAGGCCTGACCAGTTATTGACCAGTACATAAAGTTTGGAATCACATTCCTGTACTTTCCAGGAACTTCTCCGGGACCAAAAACATTGAAAAAGCGGGCGTTAACAATTGGCAACCCATAAAGATTATGGAAATAATTAGTGTAGAGCTCTCCTATGAGTTTGGTAACCTGATAAGGAGTATGGAGGCTGATAGAGATATCTGGCTCTTCAAATGGCATTTTAGAGTCTAAACCATAAACTCCACACCCTGAAGATGAATAAACAAAACGTTCCACTCCAATTAACTCAGCATACTGTAAAACCTTTAAAATACCCATCCCGTTAACCATTAAATCAAGTTCGGGGTTGTCAACTGAGTTCTGGTTGGCGAAATGTGCTGCCAAGTGGAAAACATATTCTGGTTTCTCCTTAAAAACCCTTTTAAGCATCTTATCATCCAGTATGTCTCCATTTACAAAGGATATGTTTTCGGCATCCGGAATATTCCATTCATAAGCAGAATCAAGGTTGTCAAGTATAATAACTTGATCAGCATAGCCAGATAACATCCTAGAGAGGTTGCTTCCAACACAACCAGCACCACCAGTTACTAAAACGGTTTTACCATTGTAATCATTGTAATCCATATTAATTCTCCACCATATTAAACACTATAATCAACTATATAAAATTAATCTTCCACCCTGTAAAACCATCGCATCCAATCTACAGTACTTTTTATTCCTTCTTCAGGATCTATTTTAGGATCATGTTTTAAGTCTTTTATAGCTTTAGAAAAGTCCATAGTTTTGACTTGGGTTGTGAAATCTTCGGCCTCTTCATAGTTAACTAATGAATCATCTCTACCAACAGCTTTCAGGACAAGATCAGAATATTCTTTAATATCTTTCTCCCATTCAGTCCGACCACCAACATTATAGACCTCTCCTGGAATGAAGTTATCCACAATATTAGCAAAAGTACGAGCAGTGTCACCCACATAATCAATAATACGTTTGTGACCTTCATAAACGGTATAAGGTTGATTGTGCAGGGCTTTATAAATAAAAATAGGTATAAAACCTTTATACGGAGAATATTCCTCATGAGGTCCGTAACAATTCACAGGCCGTACACGTACCGTTTCCGTATCGAACATGGTAGCTGAGTTCCTACACATTAACTCCCCAGCCCACTTAGTAATGGCATAATCATTCATCTGGTAGGTGTCCTTAATAGGATTGTTTAACATTACATCCTCACTCATTATCCCAGTGTAATCACCGTAAACCTCTGCTGATGAGAAGAATATCATCTTGAAGCCCAGTTTCTCCTGTAATCGGATCATGTGTTTGGTTCCGATGACATTTGTCTGCCAGAGATTTTCATAGTATTCTTCACCATTCCAGCGACCGTATTCAGCAGCTAAATGATAAACATAATCAAATTGATGGTTTTCAAAGAGTCGTTCTAGTTGTCGGTAGTTTCTAACATCACAGCGTTCATAGTTTTCACGATTATTGTGTAATAGATCAACGGCAAATACTTCATGGCACCTGTTTTCAAGTTCTTTAACTAGATTAGTTCCTATGAATCCTGCTCCACCTGTGATTAGTATCTTCTCAGATTGTATGGATATTCCCCCTAATGTTGTATATTTCTAGGAAATAAATTATTTTTTAAATTAACATATAACATTGTGTCTTTGATTTATATATTTCATTATAAACCCAGCAGTATAGTTGTTATCTGTAATCAAAACATTAATCTGGAAAAATAGATTTAAGAAACATCATTCCCCATCTCATTCTTTTAACCTTTTTATAATTTGTAAGGGACGTTTGAAGATATACAAAAGATTATTTGTCCCTTTTTCCTCAAATGAATGCCATTCATCGCTCTGTGGAATGGCCAAAATCCTTAAAATATCTTTAAATCCATTAAGTTTATTTTCTCTAATTTTAAACCTTAAATTTACTTTAGTTAATACGCTGAAATTTTCTGGAGAGAAAATCAGCTTTAGTATTTGTTTTTCTAAGATTTCAACTTGTGGATCCTCTTTTATTTTTTCCTGAACATTTTCAGGTAGTTTTAAATCAAATAGGCTATGCGAAAGTGATAAATTTAAGTATAGTATTCGTTCAATACCGAGATAATGGGCCTTGTCAATAATTTGATTCCAATTTATCCCCTTAGACTTTTTAATTAACTCTACAATATCACAAACCCAGGATAAACGACTCCAAAGGTGTCCGGCAATGTGAAGAGATAAAATCAATAATAAATCTTCATCACTGAATATATTTACACTCTTATTATTTATGGAAATAAATTTAGGTTTATCTTGATTAATTGGGAATGATGATTCATGGGAAAATGAGAATGAGAATCCCACAACATTCCACTGTATTTCCAGGATTAACCCATTTTCCATGTTCTTGAATTTATATTCCCTTTGAGATTTAAGGTATTCTACTTCTTTAGAACTGTTAAGTTTCAATACAGTTTCATAATTCTCATCTAAGAGTATTTTTTTAGCTCTTGAAAAATCTTTCTTATCAATGAATATGTCGAGATCAGCGAATTCCCGGAGAGAAAGACTTCCATAGTTATAGACTGCCATTATAGGGCCTTTATATGGGATAAAAGTGATATTATTATTCTCAAAAATTTTGTGTAACTTCAACATTTCCCCCAGGAATAAGAGATTTTTACGAGTGTTCATGACAAAATAGTCTTTTAATGAATTTGAAATATCTTCAGGAACTTCATTCGAATAATTTTTCAAATTAAAGTATAATAAAGGCATTAAACCATTAGATGACGCTTTATCCAATATATAATCCCAATCAATTTTTTTCTCAAATAGAATGTTGACTCTTTTCCAAGTGTCAGGGTTCATTGACGTTTGAGCCAAAAAAATGAGCAACTCATCCTCTGTTTTTAGTTCAAAATGTGTCACCATCAAATCACGACTCTAAAATTTTTAACAAAGAGAAATGTTTATTTATCTATCTATTTAATTATGAATTAAAGTTGGGTGGACATTTATGGAAAATATTACAACAATACTTATTGTATTTATCACAGTAGGATTAGTATTTAGCTCTGGTTGCATAGACAATACCAAAGCCAACAACACATGGGGAGAGAAGAAAATCTCCCTGGATGCTATTAAAATATCTGATAACACCACAGGCAATCATAGCGAAGGAAATGAATCCATTTATTATGTATATGGTTATATAGACAACAATAATCCTTATGAAGCCTTAAATATTAAAATGAATGTTACTACATACACTTCAAATGGCACTGTGTTCGCATTTAATGACACACCATACCTAGAACTAAATAATATACCTGCTAACGGGGAAATCTATTTCTACGCTGGTTTTTCGGATCCGAATAAGAAAATCGCCAAGTACGAGGTTAAAATTTTAGATGCAAAGGCAGAGTACTGGACTTAGCATGTCACTTGTTTATCCCCTGCGCATCACAAATCTCCCAGAACCATCCCTTCTCCTTTTTCAGTAACTCATCCCAGCTACCAAACTCAAATATCTTCCCATTATCAAAAAGATAAATATAATCTGCATTCTTAATAGTTGAAATCCTGTGGGCTATCATTAAGATGGTTATTTCCCCGTGGAGGTCATCAATTGCGTTTAATATCTTTTTCTCATTATCAGAATCAAGGTTACTGGTGGCTTCATCCATAATCAGGAGGGATGGTTTTCTTAAGATAGCCCGTGCCAGTGCCAGGCGCTGTCTTTCCCCTCCAGACAATCGAACACCACGATCACCAATAATCGTGTCCAGACCTTCAGGGAGTTTATTGACAAACTCATGCGCTGCAGCCAGTTTAAGGGAATTTTGAAGGTCTTTTTCATCAGCATCTGGACATGCCAGAAGCAGGTTAAACCGGATACTTTCATTAAAAAGAAAAGTCTCCTGGGCCACATATCCTATCTCACTCCTCCATGAACCAAGAAACTTTTCTGAAACTGAGATCCCATCTACCGTTACCACACCTTCTTCAGGCTGGATGAGACCCATAACCAGATCAGCCACTGTACTTTTACCCGCACCAGAAGGTCCGGCAATGGCCGTGGTCTTACCGGCAAGTATCCTGAGATTCAAATCTTTTATAGTGAAGTGTTTTTCACCGCTATAGGAAAACTTGACATTTTCAAAACAGATCTCATCCTTTAGTTGTATTTCCTCATCTCCATTTCCACTTGTCTCACTATTTTCCAGGCAACGCTTTTCCAGATCCATCACATTCCCAAAGGCGGGTAACATGTTAATAAAGTATTGGTAACTTCGTTGGATAGTTGAAAACTGGGGAATCATCCTTACAAAAAGATATACTAGTAAAAATAAACTGGCAGTGGGTAATTGGACAATTTCAATAAGAACATAGACCATGATGGAAAGAACGACCACAGTACCCACATCAAACAAAAGTTTCACATCAACATAACTCCTAATCGCGTCCAGGTAATTATTGGCAACCTGGTTGGCCTGTTGAGAGAATAGTTTAATGTTTTCTTCCTGCATTCCAAAGCTTTTGATGGTTTTCATGCCCTCCAAGTGCTGCATTATAGAGTAATAGAGATCCCTGGTACTGGTGGTGATCTCCTCACCACTTGAACGTGACATGCCAGCTCTTCTGCGTAGTACAAGGAGAATTGTCACTCCCACAGCAAAAATCACACCAGTGATGAGACCGGCCAGCTTAAGGGCAAAAACAATGTAAACCACTAAAATCATGATACTGGCTAAAAAAGTCAGAAATTGACCGGTTCCATTGCTTATCCGCTCGATCTCATTGGTAAGGGCATGGGCAAAATTGGACGATTTCATCTTAGAAAAGAATAACCAGTTGGAATGAGTGATAGCATTATATAATCGTTTTCTAAGGTGAGCTGCAAACTGATACTCTATTTCAGAGGATTTGATGGATTGATATCGAGTTAAAAATGCGCTGAAACTTATCACCATTACGTAAATAACCAGAACCAATACCAGTGTTTGCTGCAATCCAAAATAAGCGAAAACCCCCAATACAAGTCCATCAATCTGGCCCAGTGTTCCCTGGCCCACATCCAGACCCACCAGCCCCAAAAGAGGCACTAATATCAACAGACTCACAGCTTCGTTGAGGCTCATGAAAACCATCAATAAAATGGTAATGGCTATTTTTCGAGGCATTAATTGTGTGAGGTTTTTTGTGTACTGGTTTAAAATGCCTTTTTTAAAATTTTTCATACTGTTTTCCGTCATGACAAATATATCTCCGGTCTTAATAAACCCAAACCATAGAATTTATGATAGATATATAATTTTATCACTAATAAAAATAGCAATATGAAAATAAAAGACATGATATTATGAAAATAACCGTTAATAAAATGAAATTACATATTGGAAAGTAAAAGTAACATATTATGCCCACATTGTGCAGCTAATTATTTAATGATGAGGCTTGGTTTAAGTTGGTGACTATAATTTTTTCCTTTAATAATAATCCATCTGTTTATTCATCTGACCATTTTAATGAATTCCAATATTAGGCAGGGTAATATATTGAATGGTTCTTTTTTTCTCCGTGGTTGGAAAAAGAATGGATGAATTACTGAATTTTAAAGCTGTTTATTATAACGTTAAAGTATGACTGCTGCCTGTTAAAGTCATTTGTTAGTGCAGAACAGATTATAACGTATATTGTGCCGTTTTTTTCAATCCAAACATCTTTTTCAACTTTTTGAACCCCATTCACATTAATTTTGTGTATATTTTCAATAGCAGTTTGTCCATCAATCGTTAAATTTCTCTTTGATACTAATTGATAGCTGGGATCCTGGGTAGTATCTTTATATGTTGCATCGTAAGTACTTTCCAAGGTTTGGCCTGTGGGCAATGCTGTTTTTTGAATTATAACAATTGTGTTTGTATTATTATTATTCTTATCAACTGAATTTGGGTCTCCTATCCCAACAATTCCATTTTTGCCTGTGATATTAAATAAAATCCAATTTTCAGGATAGTTAAAGGTAACTCCCACATCAGCGTTTGAATAAGTCTTTGTTGTTATGTTAGTTAGGTTTGTAGACTCGTTTGATATCTGAATTGAATTGTCGGTACAACCTGACAAAAAAACCACAATAACAATAATAGCCCCCAGAAATAAAACTTTTTTCAACATGATCCCCTCTTTTTTGAAACTTACATTAAATGGATGTTTTCATTTAAAAACGTTTTTAATATAAAGTCATCCTCAAATTATATAAAAATTACTGCATTTCATCATTAATTATTTAACAAGGAAAAGATTAAAAAGCTATCATGAAAAACCCAATTATATTGTTAGGTATCATCTTAGTTGTATTCTTGGCAGTTTTTGCAGTAATAAATTTAGGGAATAAACCACAAAACGATTCAAACAATCTTAACTGGTATACGGACATTGGTTTTGCATTAAAAGAAGCACAAACTAATAATAAAACAGTTATGATAGATTTCTATTCTCCTGCATGTGATAATTGCGCTAAGTTGGATGATGTAACATTTAAAGATCCTAATGTTAAACAAAAACTCACTAGCAACTATGTACTTGTTAAAATAAATGTGGACAAAAATCCAAATCTAGCCACCGAATACCAAATTACATCTGCTCCAGTATTAGTGTTTTTAAACTCAACCGGACAGGAAATAAAAAGAATTCAAGGTTATAAAGAACCTGGAGAATTCATGAATAATCTTTAATAAAGGGATCATATGGATTTAGCCTTTTTACTCTCGTTCTTGGCCGGTGCGGCCTCTTTGATGTCACCATGTGTACTTAAACTGTTACCAGTGGTTGTAGGGCATTCCCTTGTGAAGGGGAAATTTAAAGAAATTCTTGCTTTCACCCTAGGATTTTTCGTGGTTTTCTCTATTATAAGTATACTGACCGTTATTTTCACCGCCGCAATCAACTACTACCTCTTCTATTTCAGAATAATCGCAGCAATATTGCTCATCATACTTGGTGTTTATTTTGTGTTGAACAAAAATATCTTTAAAATTACAAACCCAGAAAAATTTGGAAATAACGCATTCGGATCATTTCTCTTTGGATTTTTCACCTGCCTGGCATGGTCCCCCTGTTTTGGGGCATACGTAGTGGCTGTGGCAACTTACAGTGCTTCCACAGGGAATCTTTTCTACAGCGCCATGAACATGTTGTTATTCAGTGCAGGATTCTCATTAACCATCCTAGTCATGGCACTCCTGACTTCAAAATTAAATATAAAGAGATTAAGTAAATATTCTGGGACGATAAGAGTATTTTCGGGACTTATAATAATTTTTGCAGGAGTATACATGTTGTTAATACAATTTTATAATTAAATACTGCTTTACAAAAAAATATAATGTTGAAAAATAAGACTGCTTTTTAAATTTAAAAGAAGTGTAAATGAAATAAGATATCGTTCCATTTTTCTAACTCTTTAGCAGTCATGAGGCATGTACTGGAACTTGTTGAATAAAACAGCGCCGATATTTATTTTACTATTGATCTTGTTGTGGTGACGGAAGGATTGTTATTATGATTGCAGCCAAGAATATGACACATATAGTTTTTATATAATTTAATGAGGTTCCAAACCGGACTGTAATGTTAATAGGGGTTGGAATATTCATCAATATTTCAAATTTGTTAATTATCGTTCTTTTAGCAAACAAACTAAAAAAAAATATTCCACTAATATCGCTCAACCCACACTAACTTATACAACCCCCAACCCAATAAAAGTAAAACTAATAAAAACAATAAATAAATCCAAAAGACTTATTCAACAATTCTATAAGTCCTTTTCAACTATAATATAATTTAGGAAGTTATTTTAAATGAATATGCATCTTCAAAAAAGGAATATTTGCATTATTAACTCGCTTCGCACCCCGTTTGGGGAATATCACTTTTTGGCAATGGTTTTTTTGCCATGGTAACCTCAGATAGATTACCATGGGTAGTCAATTGCGGGGAAACATAGCATTTTTTTGTTTCTTTAGAATTGTCTTTTCTTTGATTCATAACAACCACCAGTAAATAATAATCAACAGTAACAATATTGAAGAGATGTAATTACTTAAAACTACTTAACATATAAACATTTTTATCTTATTATATAAAATTGTGATATGTTTCACAAAAAATATGTTTGTTTTCAATATTGATTCTAATTTTTGATTCATACTGTTTGAATATTTTGATAAGGTATTCGAGATAATCTGATAGTTTTTGTACTTAATTTACTAATATAATAAAAAAAACTGAGTTAAAAGATTTAAGATTATCAAAAAGGGATATAAAAAAATCGGAAAAGCCATTTTTTCGAGCATATTATCACAAAAATATCCCATTAACAAAGAGTATAAATATTATATGCAACCTAAAATATCCATAATAGGTGGGGATATTATATGAAAAAAATAATATTAATAACAATTTTTATAATATTGGCATTTTTGCTATGTGGATCAGTTGCAGTAGCAGTTCAACATAATAATGAAGCTATTAACTCTGATTTAAGCACTAACTCTAACACAAATCAAGATCTTAATTCAAACGCTATAATTCTAACAAATTCAGGATCAAATCAATTTTCTACTCAATCTAATAATATCCCCCAAAATGATATTTCCCCAAATGATAAAAAAAACATCACAATTTCTGGAATAGTTAGATATTGCTTATCAGGAGATTTATTTCCGGGAGTATTGATTACTGTAAGTTCAATTATAGGAGAGGAACTCACAAAAACAATCACAGACTCAAATGGAAGTTATCAACTAAATTTCCTCAATAATGAAACTATTTTTAATGTAAATGCAAGTTACCCTGGTCACATAACTTCCTCAAAAGAAGTTGAAGTAACCCCTAACACTGGAAATACTGAAGATTTATATGGAAATGCAGATTTCAGATTAGGAGAACCGTCAGCAGACATACAAGTAGACAAATGGGTCTGCAACAACA